>CAYNKU010000088.1:0-8576 GCA_964397865.1 uncultured Pirellulales bacterium
ATAGAGATAATTTTGCGTCACGGGCAGGCGGAGCTTGTTTACCTGACGGCTTTGCCGGAGGAGTGCGGAGCGGTGGCGGAAGTTTTTGGGCAGTTCAAGGGCAGATGCGAACTGGATATCGAGCCTTTGGATATGGATAAACTTGCGGAGTCAGCGGATATTGCGCTTTGCTGTCTGCCTCATAAGGTATCGATGGGTTTTGTTCCAAAGCTGCTTGACGCGGGTGTCAAGGTTGTAGATTTCAGCGCCGACTACCGGATCAAAGACGTCGGGGTTTATGAGAAGTTTTATGCGGTCAAGCATACCGATACGGCGAATCTTGAGAAGGCGGTTTACGGGTTGCCGGAATTGTTCCGGGAGGGAATAAAAGGCGCCGACTTGGTCGCGAACCCAGGGTGTTATCCGACGGGTTGTTTGCTGGCGATAGCACCGCTGCTGAAAGAGAAATTGATAGAGACAGGCTCGATCATAAACAGCGCGGTGACGGGTTCATCGGGTGCGGGCAAGAATCCTTCGAGTAAGTTTCATTTTCCGAATATGAACGAGAATCTGTTCGCGTATGGGATCGGCAATCATCGGCATATGCCGGAGATGGAGCAGGTGGCGGGTGAAATCGCCGGTGAGGAGGCGTCGATACTGTTTCAGCCTCATGTGGGTGCTTTCGACAGAGGGATACTTTCGACGGTTTATTGTCAGGGAAAAACAGATATTAGTGACGCTGAACTCACTGAGCTTTATAAAGATTTTTACAAAGCTGAGCAGTTTGTGCAGGTGTGCGGGGGTGCTCCGGCGGTTAAGGATGTCGCGGGGACGAATTATTGTCATGTTTTCGCGGCGCGGGTAAAAGAGACAATAGTTTGTTTTTCCGTGATAGATAATCTTGTAAAGGGCGCATCGGGCCAGGCGGTTCAGAATATGAATATTATTTTCGGCCTGGAAGAGACGATGGGGCTTTATTGAAAGCACCGGGTAATTTAAGTGGCTAAAGGGAAGATCAAAGTTGCGACGTGTCAGTTTGCGGTGGCGAGGTCCATAGGGGCTAATTCGCGGCAGGTCGAGAAATTTATTCGCAGGGCGAAAGACGGCGGCGCGGAGATCGTGCATTTTCCGGAGTGTGCACTTAGCGGTTATGTCGGGACGGATTTCGCTAATTTCAAAGGATTCCAATGGGGTCTTCTTCGCGAACAGACCAGAAAAATAATGGCGCTGGCGGGTGAGTTGAAGATATGGGTTGTGCTCGGTTCGGTGCACGAATTGAGCGGCGACAATAAGCCTCATAACAGTCTTTACCTGATAGACCCGAAAGGCAAATTGATAGATCGCTATGACAAAAGGTTCTGTACGGGCGGTGATTTGCGGAGGCATACTCCGGGGAGCAGGTTCGTTTATTTCGATATAAACGGCGTGAAGTGTTCGCTTTTGATATGTTTCGACCTGCGTTTTCCGGAATTGTATCGGCGGTTGCGAAGGGAAAATGTTCGGTGCATTTTTCAATCTTTTTATAACGCCAGGCAGACCGGGCCCAGTGCGCACAGTTATATTATGCGCCAGACGATGCAGGCCCGGGCGGCGACGAACGGTTTCTGGGTGAGTATGTCGAATTCGAGCGGGTATTATTCGCCTTATCCATCGTGTTTTATCGAGCCTGACGGCAGGATTGCGGGGCATTTGAGGAATAATCGGGCCGGTATTATGGTCAATACGGTCGATACGGGCAGGGTTTTTTATGATCCATCCGCGCCTTTCAGAAAAATGGTGATGGAAGGGCGGTTCAGTAATGGGCCTGCGGAGATCGACGATCCGCGGTCTTTGGATACGACGAGTTTGTAGGAAAAGGGATTTTGGTTATGGCAAAGAATTCGGTTACTGCGGCGAAGGGGTTTCTTGCGGCCGGGGTGAGCTGCGGGATCAAAAGCAGCGGCAAAAGAGATATGGGGCTTTTGGTTTGTCCGGCTGGTGCGAAGGCGGCGGCGGTTTTTACAACTAACAAAATAGTGTCGGCGGCGGTAACGGTTTGCAAGCGGCACGTTAAAAGTCGAAATATCTCGGCGGTGATAGTTAATTCCGGAAACGCCAACGCGTGTACGGGGCGACGGGGAATTAATGACGCTATCAGGATGTGTAAGGAGACGGCGGCGGGATTGGGAGCCCGGCCTGGCAATATTCTCGTGGCGTCGACGGGGATAATCGGTGAGAAGCTGCCGATGGGAAAAATTAAAGCGGGTATAGCTGAGGCGGTTAAAGAATTAAAGGATTCGAAAAAGGCGGGCGAGGATTTTGCGGACGCGATAATGACGACCGATACGCGGCGTAAACAATTCTGTTGTCGGCTGAAGATATCCGGTAGGGATGTTACTATCGCGGCGACGGCGAAGGGCGCGGGGATGATCGGGCCTGGTATGGCGACGACACTTTGCTTTATTACGACCGATGTCAATATCAGTAAGGCCCTTCTTGCCAGGGCGCTTAAAGGCGCTATCGGTGAATCGCTCAATAAGTTGACTGTTGACGGTCATCAGAGTACCAACGATACCGCTATCATTCTGGCATCGGGGTTGGCGGGTAATCGGCTTATTGGCAAGGCGGGGGCTGAGTACAGAAAATTCGCTGCTGCGCTCGGGCGTGTGTGCGGTGATTTAGCTCGGCAGATGGCGCTCGATGCCGAGGGTGCGACGCGGATGTTCAAGGTGGTTGTCAAAGGCGCGGCGACGAAAGCGGAGGCGGCGAAAGCGGCGCGGGCGGTGGCGGATTATCCGCTGGTGAAGTGCGCGGTCAACGGGGGGGACCCCAACTGGGGCAGGATAATATGCGCGGTTGGTTCGTGCGGGGTGAAATTGGATGAGAGTAAGCTTTCGTGTAGGCTTGACGGGATAACGGTGTTTAAGAATGGCGGGCCGAGGAAATTTGATGTGAAAAAGGCGAGCAGGGTTGTTTCGCAAAAAGAGCACACGATAACCTTGGAGTTGGGGGCGGGCAGGAGTGAGGATTTTTGCTTAGGCTGTGATCTGAGCAGAGAATATGTAAAAATCAACGCTGATTACCATACTTAGACGTTTTTGGGCGTTTTAGGCGGTTACAAGGTCTTTTGTTTTTTATTTGGGCCGGAATTCGACAAAAGACTTGAAAAACACATCTTTTTCATTACACTACGTGCTATTTTACTCAAACTGACCGATTGGTCAGTTTGAGCGTATTTCGTATATCGTGATACGTATTGCGTTAGTTGTGCGCCGGAGCGTATTTCGTTACGAAATAAAAGAATTTAATAAATCGGTCAGTTTGAGTATATTACTTTTTATAAGGATTAAGGTTAAAATTTCGAGAAGGAGAAGCGAAAGTGAGAATTTTCAAAAATAGTTTCGCATTTCTGATTCCTGTGTTTGCCTTTGCCGCAACGGCGATGGCGTCGGAAACGCCTGAGAGCGCCGCGGTTAGTACGCCCTGGGTGTGGTACATTGCGCCGTTGTCGTCGTTATGCGCGCTGGTTTTTGCGGTTTACTTCTACAAAAAGATGATGGGCGCTGCTGAAGGTACGGATACGATGATTGAAATTGCTCGTCATGTCCGCGAGGGTGCTTATGCCTATCTTTACAGGCAGTACAAGGTAGTGGCTCTGTTTTTTGCTGTGCTGTTTACTATCTTTGTGGTGCTGGCGTATTTCGGGGTTCAGAACCCGTTTGTTCCTGTAGCGTTTCTGACGGGCGGATTTTTCAGCGGTCTTTGCGGATTTTTAGGTATGAAGACCGCGACCAATGCTTCGGCCCGTACGGCTCAGGGTGCGAGTGAAAGTCTTAACCGCGGTTTGCAGGTAGCTTTTCGCAGCGGTGCGGTGATGGGTCTTGTGGTTGTCGGTTTCGGTCTTTTGGATATCTCACTGTGGTATATTATTCTTGATAAGATATTTTTTGCAACTGATACGTTAGGTAATCTTATTGCCAATGGGACACTCAAAATCGAAGATTATCAGGGTGTAGAACTCACAACTGAATTCACAAAGGAATTTACCCTTTTCGGAAAAACATTGGTTGCAGCTGGTATAAGTGAGCATCATAAGCTGGTCGAGATCACCACGACGATGATAACCTTTGGAATGGGAGCTTCGACTCAGGCGCTGTTCGCACGTGTAGGCGGAGGTATTTATACCAAGGCCGCGGATGTCGGGGCCGATCTGGTGGGTAAAGTGGAGGCAGGTATTCCGGAAGACGATCCTCGTAACCCAGCTACTATCGCCGATAACGTAGGCGATAATGTCGGTGACGTAGCCGGTATGGGAGCCGATCTTTACGAGAGCTACTGCGGATCGATACTGGCGACGGCGGCGCTGGGGGCGGCTTTGACACTTTCGACCCGGGGCGATGTCTTAAAGGCGGTTCTTGCCCCGATGGTGGTGGCGGGGCTCGGTATTATCCTTTCGATCGTCGGAATGTTCATGGTCAAATGTAAAGAGGGCGCGACTCAGAAGAATCTGCTCAGGTCGCTGCTGTTCGGTACGCTTGGCAGTTCGGTATTGATTGTTGGTGCGGTTGCTTTGATGGCTATGGGCGGCTGGATAACCTGGGGTATTTTCGGTTCGGTGGTTTCGGGCCTTTTGGCCGGCGTTGTTATTGGCCAGTTGACCGAGTATTATACTTCGGACGAATACGCACCGACCAGGGGTATAGCTGATCAGACGAAGATGGGGGCTGCGACGACGATCATTGACGGATTCGCGACGGGAATGTATTCGGCGGGTCTGCCGGTGATAACGATAGTAATCGGTATATTGTGTGCGTTCGGTTTTGCGGGCGGTTTTACAAATGTATCGATGGGATTATACGGTATCGGTTTTGCGGCGGTTGGTATGCTGGCGACGCTTGGTATTACACTGGCGACGGATGCTTACGGGCCGATCGCGGATAATGCCGGCGGTAACGCTGAGATGGCTGGTCTTGGAGAGGATGTTCGTAAGAGAACAGACGCGCTGGATTCGCTTGGCAATACAACGGCTGCGACGGGTAAGGGCTTTGCGATAGGTTCGGCGGCGCTGACGGCGATGGCGCTTCTGGCGGCTTATATCGAGGAAGTTCGGATATGGATAGGCAGGCTTGCTTCGGAAAGCGCCGACGGGGTATACCGGGTTGGCGAGATGGCCTTTTCGGCTGACGGCGAAGTTGCCAATACGCTCAACGCCAAGACGGCTCATATTATGGATTTTGTCAATGCCTACGGACTCAATATTATGAATCCAAAGCTGATCTGCGGACTTTTCATCGGCGCGATGATGGCGTTTGTTTTCTGCGCTATGACGATGAAGGCTGTCGGCAGGGCGGCGGGCGCGATGGTTAACGAAGTGAGGCGGCAGTTCAAGGAGATACCGGGTATTATGGAAGGTACGGGCAAGCCGGATTATGCTGAATGCGTATCGATTTCCACGGCCGGCGCCCAGAGGGAGATGATTTTGCCGTCTCTTTTGGCGATCATCATACCGGTAGTAACGGGTCTTCTTTTAGGCGTGGCGGGCGTGATGGGGCTTTTGGCCGGCGGCTTGAGCTGCGGTTTTGTGCTGGCGATCACGCTGAATAACGCCGGCGGCGCGTGGGATAACGCCAAGAAGTATATCGAAAAGGGCGCCCACGGCGGTAAAGGTTCCGAGGCTCACAAGGCGAGCGTTGTCGGTGATACGGTGGGGGATCCCTTTAAGGATACTTCCGGCCCGAGTTTGAATATCCTTATCAAGCTGATGACGATGGTGAGCGTGGTATTTTCGGGTGTTATTGTGAAGTTTGCGCCGATGATTTCAGAATGGCTCGGGATGGGCAAATAATCGATCGGGATTTCGTCCCGGTTGACATAACCGTAGAATGTATGTAATCTATCGGGGTGGTCGTAGCGGCCGCCCCGTGTTTTATTTGCTGAAATGAGGAGACGATTTGGCGAAGAAAAAAGACGCAGAGTCGAAGGCGTTTGCTATGGCGGCGGCGGAGATCGCGGCCGGTCGGCACTGCCGGGACGTTGTGGTAATGGATTTGAGGGGTAAATCGCCCGCTACGGATTATTTTGTTATCGCGACGGGTACGAGTAATCGGCAGATGCGGACGGTTGCTGATGAAATCTGCGCAGCTGCGCGAGGGAATAACATGCAGCGCTTCGGCAGGGCAGGCTACGAACAGGCGCGCTGGATATTGCTCGATTACGTCGATGTTGTGATCCATATATTTGACGGTGAATACCGGGAGTATTACGATCTGGAGATACTCTGGGGAGACGCCAAGCGGATGGAATTCGGGGGCGCAGGTAGATGAGGCCTGTTATTGACATACTCGAAGAGCGGATATCGGCGGCGATGGCGGCTGTTACGGGCAGGGAGGGTCTGCCGGCGATAGTCAGGCCGGCGGTCGAAGCAAAATTCGGGGACTATCAGGCGAACGGGGTGATGGCGGCGGCTAAGAGTATCAAGGCCAATCCGCGAAAGCTCGCCGAGGAGATAGTTGCTAAAGTCAAGCTGGATGATATCTGCGAGGAGCCGGAAGTTGCGGGGCCGGGATTTATCAATTTGCGGCTGAAAACGGAGTTTCTTAACAGCAGTATTAAAGCGATATTCGATGATCGCGAGAATCATCTTGGGATAAGCCAGGTTGATAGGCCGCAGACGGTGGTTGTGGATTTTTCCGCACCTAATATCGCCAAGCAGATGCATGTCGGTCATTTGCGAAGTACGATCATAGGTGACTATATCTGCCGGCTGCTCGAATTTCAGGGGCATAAGGTTATTCGGCAGAACCATATCGGCGACTGGGGAAGTCAGTTCGGGATGCTGATAGCTTATCTTCGTCAGGAGAATCCGGATGTAATAAAGAATCCTGATTCGGCGGCGATAGACGATCTTGAGCAGTTTTATAAAGATGCCAAGGCAAGGTTCGATGAGGACGAGGATTTTGCGAACCTGGCGCGGGGAGAAGTTATCAACCTGCATAATCACGATGAGCAGACATTGCGAATATGGGGGCATATTGTAGATGAATCGCGAAGACACTACCAGCCGATTTATGATATGCTCGGGGCCGGCCTGCAAAAGAAAAATGAGTGTGGTGAGAGTTTTTACAAGGATATGCTGGCGGATGTTGTTGCGGAGCTGGAGAAGAAGGATTTGGCGGAAAAATCGGATGGGGCGGTGTGTGTTTTCCCCGAGGGGTTTAAGAATAAGCAGGGCGAGCGGCTGCCTTTTATAATCCAGAAAAGTGACGGTGCGTATCTTTACGCGACGACGGACCTGGCGGCGCTTCGCTACCGGATAAAAGAATTGGGGGCGAAGAGAATAGTTTATGTAACAGACGCCCGGCAGAAGCTTCATTTCGAGATGCTTTTCGCGGTGGGTAAAATGGCGGGCTGGGTGGATGAAGGTATCGAGCTGACGCATGTTATGTTCGGCAGCGTTTTGGGTGAGGACGGCCGGCCTTTTAAGACGCGTTCGGGTGAGAATGTCAAACTTAAAGACCTGCTCGATGAAGCGGTCGAACGGGCCAGGGCGGTAGTGGAGGAAAAGAACCCTGAACTTGAGGAAGAGAAAAAGAGACAGGTGGCGAAAGCGGTGGGTATCGGCGCGGTGAAATACGCGGATTATTCGAATAATCGAACGAGCGATTATATTTTCAGTTTTGACAGGATGCTCGCGATGGACGGCAATACCGCGCCTTATATGCAGTATGCCTACGCGAGGATAAAATCTATCGAGCGAAAGGCGCAGTCGAGGGATGTTGATATCGAAACCGAACTCGCGAATGTTCGGGCGGTAAATTTGAGCAAGATCGAGGAGCTTTCGCTGGCGAAGCATTTGATTTGTTACGGGCAGGTGATAGAGACGGCGGCGGAGGATTACCGGCCTAATTACCTGACGGCGTATCTGTATGAGCTGGCGCAGAGGTTCAGCGCGTTTTATACGAACTGTCCGGTCTTGAAGGCAGAGAAGGACAAGAGGCCGACGCGGCTTTTGCTTTGCGATTTGACGGCGAAGACCATCAGGCACGGACTTAGCAGCCTTTTGGGTATCGAAGTTGTCGAACAAATGTAATAACGGTTCATATTCAGCGGAGAAAAATAAGATGAAGATCGTGGAAAAAGAGTTCAGCGTAAGTTCCGGGCAGCGCGAGCAATTGATCGATATTACCAGGCAGGTGCAGTTGGCGGTGGCCGAGAGCGGCGTCAGGGCCGGCGATGTAATAGTTTTTTGTCCTCATACGACCGCGGCGATCACGATAAATGAAAACGCCGATAAGGATGTCTGCCACGATATTCTTTTGACGATGGCTGAAGTTATTATTCAAGATCGCGGGGGCTACAGGCACTGCGAGGGCAATTCCGATTCGCACTGCAAGAGCTCACTTTTCGGGTGCAGCGAGCAGATTCTTATAAAAGGCGGCAAACTCAGGCTTGGTACGTGGCAGGGGGTGTTTTTCTGTGAATTTGACGGGCCTCGCAACAGGAAGGTTATAGTCCAAATCCGGGGCGAATAGGCCTCTTCAATCCCTGACAGATTTCCGTAAATATAGCGTTTATGCGGCGTCAGAGCCTTTTTAGGGGAAATGCGCGCAAAAAATAGG
>CAYNKU010000089.1:0-1286 GCA_964397865.1 uncultured Pirellulales bacterium
ATAACCGCCATTTCGCGCGAGTCGTAATACACAAACACCCTGACAAGAATAAACTCCGGATCGAACGATCCGCTCTCCTGCGCCACATAAACATCTTCACAACTCACCTGCCGAGAGTATTTGGCGTATTCAGCCCCGCTATACACGACGCCCCGGCTGTCTTTGACCTGTCCCTGTCCCTCGGAGTATCCGTCCCACTGCGCGATTACCTCGTCAAAAGCCGTCGCTACGATCCGCTCGGTCAAATCCGCACCGAGACGCGCGGCAATCGTCATTCGTATCCCTTCGTTGCGAACCCTCATGCCGCTGGTAAAAGGCATCAGCAAACCCGCAGCCGCAAGACCAAGCAGTACCGTCGCGATCATCGCTTCAGCAAGCGTAAAACCCTTTAGTTTTTTTGATACTCTTTTTCCCATTTCTTTCACGGCTTTTTATATACTCGACATTAAAAGGGCTGACCCGCTTTTAGCAATCGCCTCAGCAAAGTCAGCCCGTTTGTCTTCATCTTGTAATATTCAACAACCTGAGACTGACTATACCGGGAGATATCCACGGCCCACTCAGTCCCATTGAATTTCTAAAGAGCAAGGTGCTCAGCAGTGTCATCGGCATGGAAAGAACCATTGACATAGTCCCAGCCACCATCAACCGTAACGCCTCCATCATTAGTTATAGTGGACGAGTTAGTGAATGGATTCGTCGGAATCTTCTGGAGATACGGCCCATAGCAGTAGTCTACATCGTTTGTGTCCTGAGTGCTACCATTTACGTCGCTGTACTGAGTCATTTGCGCCTCGAAGGTCGCGAAAACGGGCGGAATATCATTATGCTGAATCTTGTAAAGCTGGATCTGCGAACGCACCGTCTGCAGATCGCTGCAAAGACTCGAGTTCTTTGCCTCTGTGCTCGCATCGGTAAACTGCGGTATAACGATAGCCGCCAGGATACCGAGGATAACAACCACTATCAGAATTTCAACCAGTGTAAAACCTTTTTGAGTTCTCATTTTTCTGTCCCTTTATAAAGTGTTTTTAATAATCTTTTTTACATTGACACAAAACCAGATTCTTTTGAAACAATCGACTCATTTGATTTACGACTTAACTATTGCGTTACTTTTCTGCCGTTTGTCCTCCCCGAAAAATAAAAGTTTTTTTGATCTGCCGCACTTCAAATTCTTCAAATCATTGAAAACGCCTACTTTTTTATCTCAAAGTCCGAAAATGTCTTCGGAAACGTTCGCCAGAGTTTTATGGCCTCCAAAGAAAATATAAAAAACAAAAGCC
>CAYNKU010000089.1:1296-4227 GCA_964397865.1 uncultured Pirellulales bacterium
CCCCTTTTTACGTATGTCACCGGCAATATTGCCTCATATTCACCTGAAATACCGCCCCCGTAACTCAAAAAACGATTTTTTCTTGAAATTGGCCGGCTATTTTGGTATAAGAAATCAGGTTTCTATGCGATATAAAGACCCCTGGCAGGAGGAGGATTGAAAAGGACACCCGCACTCAAATCATCAGCATAAATCCATATCCGGCCCGGCAAGACTTATAAATTATTGCAAAAAACAAGTTTGGAAAACTTTCGTTATCACGGGATAGGACAGGAAAGGAACGAGATTATGGAAAAGTCTATCAAATTCGAATTAACATTTGTTTTGCTTGGCTGCTTTGGCTTGTTGTGCTGTTGTATTTACGATACCGCTTTTGCCGGCGAAGGCGATGCCGCCCAGGAATGGGTGGATGTTGAGGTGTTGGTAAACGTCCTCGAAGGCGCCGATGCCAACAACATCGATGACGCAATAGCCAAAGCCAACGAGGCGCTCGCGCAAGCCCACATAAGGCTTGTAAAAAAAGCCACTGATCCCAATGCAAGTGCCGACGAAGATGGCAGCGGCGCACTTGACCGCGACGAACGCGACCAGGCAAGAGAAGACGGACAGGAGGAACTGAATAACACTTGCGGAGCCGGAAAAGGTGTAAAAATAGATGTTACCGACGACTGCGAAGAAGGCGAACCAAACACCGTGGGCCTTGCGATACATCGGAATCCGGTAATAATCATCGAACCTGACACCGACACAAACGAACTTGGTAAAACCATCGCACACGAATTCGGTCACGTTTTCACGTTAGATTATGATAAATATGACGCAAACGATATCAATGACCTCATGTACGGCTATACCGGCAGCGGAACACATCTCGATGCGAATGAAGTCAATGAAATTTTCGGCGAGGCAAAAAGACGCGGCAGGGCCTATTTTGTCATGCCAAGAGTCCTTTCGGGCCGGTCAGTGGCTATCCCCGCAGGAATTAATTACAGCATAGACGGCTTCGGCGCAACCCTCGATGAGTTCAAAGATACCATAATTAGCGATCCCCTTGGCGTATTAACCGACCCGAATGATCCAACCACGAGATATGCGGATATCGGCGAAGTGATTGTCTTTGCCGATTCACCCTTCGAGCCGGCAAGTAAAATCACAACTACGATCCAATCGAGTGGACTTTATCCCGAATCGATATGGTCAGTGGACTCCTTCTTTGATATTACCTATTCTATCGATTACGAAGGTACCATAGGAAGCGCTCATGTTGCGATGCTTAACGGCAAAATCTACGAAGCAATCTGGTACGACCCGTACGGCTTTCCAACGGAAATCCCCATCGAAGCCGTTCTTCACACAGAATCCGAATTCAAGGGTATGCCCCACGTAGGCGAACCGCATAATTATACCTTAGAGGTAAGTATACCGATCGAACTTGTTCAGTTGTCTCTGACAAGCGCAGAACCTATCACAGTTGAAGTTGATTCGATGCACCTTGACCACCGAAACAGCTCTGACCCGCTCAATCCGGATCCTGATCTTGATATCATGCTGATGGATTTCACCGAGCCGTTCGATTTCGCTCTCGATCAGCCGTGTCCGTGTCCGGGTCTGACATTCGCGGGCGGCTCCGACAAAACCTGTTCGGATGAACTGTGTTATGACTGGACTCTTTCGGGCTGCGGCTTCACACCCGGAAAAGATGTCGAAGTTCAGGTAAACGGCGAGACCGTAACAACAGCCAGGGTCCATGAAAACGGAGGCGTCTTTACTTCCTTCTACGGCATAAGCGCCGAGGATGGGCTCGAACACGAGGTTCTCGTAAAAGAAATCGATGATGATTTAAGCACCGGAGGCGCCAAATGGGCGACCGGTTACTTTATTGTCACCAAACACGGTGAACTCGCCGGTGATATCGACAAAGACGGCGACGTCGATTTCTATGACTTTGCTTACATCGCGAATGACTGGCTCGTAGGAACGGACAGTCCGTAAAGACGCTACGGCAGTTTTATATATTGCGGAATATTTTCGATACGAATTTTTCGGGCAGTTTCGCCCGCGTGAGAAAGTTCTACTCGAATATACTCGATGCCTGTAAGGACTGATTCGATCTTATCGGCCCATTCGATCACAACCACCGACTCCGGATAACAATAATCGTCGAAACCGAGCATCTCGAACTCATCGGTGCTTTTGAGCCGATATGCGTCGATATGATAAATATCGAACCGCCCCGAATATTCGTTAACTATCACAAAAGTCGGACTGTTGACACTCCTGGCTGCCTCTTTCGCACCGGCACCGGCCGCAAGCCCTTTGATAAGATGGGTCTTACCCGCTCCCAACTGGCCGCATATCGCGAAAACCTCGCCGCCCTTGAGTTGAGAGCCGATCTTTCGACCCACCTCTATCGTCTCATCCGGCGAATTGGATATTATATCTAAATCCATAATCCATAATCAATTCTCTAAGTGATCGAATCCCCCAGGCTTTAATTCTGCAATACCCCCATCCGGCATCTTTATCTCCATTTTTTCGGTGTCTGTCACCGTCCCTATCCGGGTAATTGGTGTTTCGCCGGCCCACTTTTCCATAAGCTTATCATACTCGGACGCCGAAAGTGTAAAAAGCAATTCAAAATCCTCACCGTCATTTAAAGCCGCGGCCAGGGGATCTTCGCTCCTTTGAGCCTCAGCCGATATCGGGATAAGTTCGGCATATATCAATGCGCCCACCCCGCTTTGGCCGCATATCCGGTTAAGGTCACTGCTTAAACCGTCGCTTATATCTATCATCGAATTTACCGCGGCCGTTTGAGCGATTTGCATCGCTTCTTTCACCCTCGGCTCAAATTCCAGATGCCTGCCGCCGCCCGAACCACCTAACGAACCGGTCACACATATCGCATCGCCGACTTTTGCGCCCGAACGC
>CAYNKU010000089.1:4327-8501 GCA_964397865.1 uncultured Pirellulales bacterium
CGGGCCGTCTCGAAATGCGTACCGTCCAGCAGTATATCCGTCGTGATGAATACTGACTCTGCGCCGATACGAACCTCGGCCATATCGTCCCCGATCCCGATAGGAAAATCCTTTTCAGGCAAATCCCGCTGCCTGGAGAACCACGCCGTTATTTCGTCTTCAGCGCCCTTCATCTGCTCGACAACCGCCCCCGCCAATCTTCGATCCGCCGTTTAGTCTGTCGCGCGCCGGCCGCGCCCTCGGTAACATACTTACCCGCCACATTCACCGCGCCAAGGCTCTTGTAAACATCTTTACCTATCGCCGCGGAAAACTTGCTAAACTCTTTGGTACTAAGCTCACCAAGTTTTCTGCCCTGTTTTTCGCAGTAGGCCACAAGCTCGCCGACCACCCCGTGCGCCTCGCGAAAAGCGACCCCCTTGCCAACGAGATACTCAGCCAAAGCCGTCGCGTCGAGAAAACCTTCTTCAAGGGAGGCCGAAATTTTGGCAGTATCGAATTTAGTATGCGAAACGATCGCCGCCGCCATCTCCAGCGAACCGCCGACCGTATCAGCCGCCGCGAAGACATGGATCTTATCTTCCTGCAGATCGCGGTTATACCCGCTCGGCTGGGCCTTCAAGATCGTAAGCATCGCAATCAGCGAGCCGTAAACAGAGCCGGTTTTGCCGCGTATCAATTCGAGCATATCGGGGTTTCGCTTCTGCGGCATCATACTCGACGACGTGCAATAGGCGTCGTCGATCCTTACAAAACCGAATTCGTTCGAAGAGTATATTATCCAGTCCTCCGCCAGCCGGGACAGATGCGCCGCGATCAGTGAACAATCGAAAATAAACTCCGCGCAAAAATCCCTGTCGGAAACCGAATCGATACTGTTATGGGTGATACCGGAAAATCCTAACTGTCTCGCCGTGCTTTTTCTGTCGATCGAAAGTGTACTGCCCGCGACAGCGCCGCTTCCCAGCGGAGAGATATTAAGCCCGGCCCGACAATTTTCGAGCCGCACAAAATCACGCTCCAACTGCTCGGCGAAACTAAGCAGATACGCACCGATAACCACAGGCTGAGCGCGCTGCATATGCGTATACGCCGGCATCACATCCTTATCGTACTTATCCGCCAGTTTGACAAACGCCTTTTGCAAAGCGGTAATCTTCGCCTGCAACAGCTCGATCTCGTCCCGCATCCAAAGCCGAATATCCGTCGCCACCTGGTCGTTGCGGCTTCTGCCAGTATGCAGCTTTCTGCCGGCGTCACCGATTTTGGCAACAAGCGCAGACTCCACCGCCATGTGAATATCTTCGAGTCTCTTGTCGAACTTGAATTTGCCGGACTGTATCTGTTCGGATATCTCGATCAGTCCCGCCTTGATCTGTTTGAACTCGGATTTCGTGATCAGCTTTTTTTCCGCCAGCATTTGCGCATGAGCGATCGAGCCGACAATATCGTACTTGTAAAGCCGCTTGTCATAAGAAAGCGACTCCACAAAATCCACCGACAACTCATCGGGCTGACCCTTAAGCCGTTTTTCCCAACTCTTTTTCGATTTAGCCATAACTTAGCACTCCCTGAATGGGCCTTTTGGCTCGATAATAAGTCATCCGGTAATTTGTGTCAAGGGCCACAAAATCTTGAATCTACCTTTGATTTGCCTTGCCCTTGGCTACTCTGCTGATATTATTATCGGTTGAAAACCTATGAAAACTGTTCTATATATCGTAGCCGGCCCGCTGTTTCTGATTGCCGCCGCTGCGCACATCTTCGTCAAAATCAAGCTGCCCCCGAAATACGACGCCGACCTCGACGACTATTACCACGAATTCGAAGACCAACACCCCCAACTTGCAAAATATCAGAAATGGTCACGGATCACCTTCATCGCCGCCGTCGCCGCGATGCTGCTGCTGTTTGTCGCCGCTGTAATCTGACCCCCCTGCTCACCTATATCAGATCGATAACCTCATATCTCATATCTGCCAGTTCCAGCACAACCAGGGCGCCTTTACCCGTCAGCCAGTTCGTGGATTCGCCCGGATCGATAACAAGCGTCTTGCCGACCTTGCGGATATGGCGTTTGTGAGTATGGCCGTGAATTACTATATCGTATTTGCCGTTTTCGGCCACCGCCTCGGCAACATTGGGCTTATGCGTCATAAATATCCTTCGGCCTGCGATCTTGCCCGAATAGCAGTCCTCGTATATCTCGCCGCCGAATTCAGCCACGGTGCTGCTTAGAAAAAGCTTCTCGCCGTCATTATTGCCGAATACCGCTATGAATTTCGCCTCCGATACACCCGCAAACGCCTTGGCCGTAAATGGCGAAATTATATCACCCGCATGAAAAACATACCCAACCTCCCGCTGCCGCAGTACATCCACCGCCTTGAGAACACCGTCATAGCTGTCATGACTATCACTGATAATCCCAATCTTCATTATTTTACACCCTCGATAAAACTCTCTCTGCAGCACCGCACTATTTATAAAATACATCCGCCCCTGTCAAACTAAAACCCAAAACTTTTCTCACACTCGGCAAGTTTTAAAAAAAACCTGTTGAAATTAAGGCGATTCTGAACATAATCTTTAAAAAAGAATCTCTATAAGATTCCGAAAAATCACGATTTAAGTTTTTGAGGTGTAAAAATGAAAAACGCGAAACTTTTGTTGTCAGCAATTTTGTCACTGGTTATTTTAAATTCTACCTTGGCTTTCCAGGTACCTTTCAAAACGATTGTCGGGCAGGACATTTATCAGCCTGCAGAACCGGGGCAGGTTGAAATGAATGGCTTTTTAGGCAACCGTATGGATATCAGTCGCGAAGTCCGCCTGAAAAAGCATATCACCGAGGAAAGGCTGCTCAAGGGCTTCAGGAATCGTCCCGGTTCACACCCGTGGATAGGTGAGCATGTCGGCAAATGGCTTCACGCTGCTACTCTTGCGTTGGAAAACAAACCCGACGACCAGGCTTTAAGGCAGAAAAGAAAGAGCATCGCCGAAGGTCTTATGGCCTGCCAGACCGAAGACGGCTACCTTGGAACATACTCGATGGAAAACAGGTGGTCTAAATGGGAGCGAAGAGGACCCAGGCAATTATGGGGCGGCTGGGATGTATGGGTTCACAAATACTGCCTGATCGGACTTTTGAATTATTACCGCTCGACAGGCGATGAAAACGCCCTCGAAGCCTGTAAAAAAATCGGCGATTTGATGATCAACACCTTCAAAGGAAACAAAAGAGACATCCTCGCCAGCGAGACCCACTGCGGTATGGCCGACACCAGCATACTCGAACCGATGACCACCCTCTACCAGCTCACCGGCGACCAAAGATACCTCGCCTGGTGCAGATATATAATCCAGCGAGCCGATTCCGGCCCAGGCATCATAACCGACATCGAAAAATACCGAACCGTCCAGAAAATCGGCAATAAAAAGGCTTACGAAATGATGAGTAACTACGTCGGCCTGGTCGAACACTTCCGATCCACGGGCTATCAGCGAGGCCTCAACGCCGCCGCACTGGCCTGGGAAAGTATTAATCGCGAGAATCTTTTCATTACCGGCGCCCCGGACGCTCATGAAAAATTCAGTCAGCCTCATACTTTAATAACAACCGGCAACTGTACCGAAACCTGCGTACAGGTCACCTGGATGCAATTGTGCTGGCAGCTTCTCCGCGCAACAGGCGATGTAAAATATGCCCAGGTGATTCACACCCTGCTCTATAACCACCTGCCCGCCGCCCAACACCCCGAAGGAACCGACTGGTGCTATTTCACCACAATGGAAGGCAAAAAAAGATTCACTCCCCAGATGCACTGCTGCGGCTCAAGCGGCCCACGCGCCATCGCGATGATACCAACTTGCGCCTATATGACCGGAAAGGATTCTATCGCCGTCAACCTCTACGAAACTTCCACCTTCGAAACCACTGTAAAAGGCGTTGATGTCACCATAAGCCAAAAAACAAATTACCCCTTCGACGGCGATATCGCCATCGAAGTTACAACCGCCTCACCCGTTGAATTCGATCTAAAACTCCTTATCCCCAATTTCGTCCGGACAGGCCAAATCGCTGTCCAAGGCGGCCAAAAGTCAACAAATCTTTCAACCGGCAAATACCAGTCCGTCAAAAGACTCTGGAAAGACACCACCATGATCGATCTGC
>CAYNKU010000090.1:0-8494 GCA_964397865.1 uncultured Pirellulales bacterium
CTTTACAAAGAAAATTTATCGCCTCTAACGCCCCTTACCACCGGCAAATCCGCCCACCGCCATCACCGAAGCCACTTTTCCCTTTACATCCGCCGGGCGGAAAAGTACAATACCACCTTGTTTAACGATCAGGATTGCTATATTCTGGTACTCGCATGAAAAAGATAAAACTTTACGACACAACGCTCCGAGACGGTATGCAGGCCGAAGGCGTCAGCTTTTCACTTGAAGACAAGCTCGCCATCGCCAAGGCCCTCGACAAGTTCGGAATCGACTATATCGAGGGTGGATACGCCGCCTCCAACCCCAAGGAAATTCGGTTCTTCAAGGCTGTAGCCGACCTGAAACTCAAAAATTCCCTGGTTTCGGCTTTCGGCAGCACCTGCCGTGCGGACACAAAAACCTCCGACGACCTGTCCTTAAAAGCGATCCTTGCCTGCAAAACTCCCGTCACGACCCTCGTCGGCAAGGCCTGGGACCTCCACGTCAGGGAAGTCCTGAAATGTTCGCTCGACCGGAACCTGACCATTTGCGAGCAGTCCGTAAAGTATATGAAGAAAAAGGGCAAAGAGACTATCTTCGATGCCGAACATTTCTTCGACGGCTACAAGAAAAACCCCGAATACGCTCTCAAGGTCCTCGCCGCCGCCGCCGAAGCCGGTGCCGACGCACTAGTGCTTTGCGATACCAACGGCGGCTCTCTGCCGCACGAGATCTACGATATTACAAAAACCGTCTACGAAAATTTCCCGAAAATGCAGGTGGGTATCCACACCCACAACGACAGCGATTGCGCAACCGCCAACTGCCTCGCCGCCGTCCGCGCAGGCGCCCGGCATATCCAGGGCACAATCAACGGCCTCGGTGAAAGATGCGGCAACGCCAATCTCTGCACAGTAATCCCGAATCTCGCATTTAAAAATCAACTCAAAGTCCTCAGCCCCGAGAAAATCCGTCGGCTTACAGAGGTCTCGCGCTTCGTCTTCGAGATCGCCAACCTAACACCCGTCGCGAATATGCCCTACGTCGGAGAATCGGCGTTCGCGCATAAAGGCGGGCTACACGTAAACGCCGTCTGCAAAAACAAAGACACCTACGAACACATAGCTCCCGAACTCGTCGGCAATGAAAGCAGGATACTCATTTCCGAGCTCAGCGGCAAATCCAACATCCTCGCTAAGCTCGAAAAGGTAAGGATCACTACGGATAAAAAACTCGCCAGAAAGATCCTCGACAAGGTCCAGCAGCTTGAAAGCGATGGATACCAGTTCGAGGCCGCTGAAGCAAGTTTCGAGTTGCTCGTCAAAAAGATAATGGGTACGTATAAACCGGCCTTTGAGCTGCTGAAGTATCACGTAGGGGTCGAAAAACCCACAGCCGGCAACCTCGCCACAGAAGCCACCGTCAAACTAAAAGTCGGCGACAAGATCGAGCACGTCGTCGGCGAAGGCGACGGCCCTGTTAACGCCCTCGACTCCGCCCTGCGAAAGTCGCTCGAACCGTTCTACCCGGTTATAAAGGAGATCAGCCTGATCGATTATAAGGTCCGCGTTGTCAACGGCAGGGAAGGAACCGCGGCAAGGGTACGTGTTATAATCGAATCTCGCGACAAGACCTCGATCTGGGGAACGGTAGGCGTCTCGGAAAACATCGTCGAGGCAAGCTGGCAGGCCCTCGTCGACAGCGTCGAGTACAAACTGCAAAAAAGCTAAGTTGCGCCGCTGCTCGAAGCTTCGGGCACTCCTTAATCTATTACTTACCGGCCATTGATCTCACAAACTTTGCGAATCGGGGGCTTTTGCTGGTTTTCGCTTAATACATCAATTACAGGTTTATCCCGGGAGTACGGTTTTTTGACGGTAACATCTTCGACAATATCTCTGCCAACAAGACCTGGATAACTCTCAAATTTCTTTTTTAGTTTGTCTATTCCTAAATCAGTTGATGAGACATCTCTGTGGTAATGTATAAACAAGAGAAGGTGCATAAAACGACAACTAACACAGAACGGAAATAGCACCACGACAAGCGGTCTTTCGTCGTCCGTCATCCGTTTCATTTAAGTATCTTAAATAAATTCACATACTCATCCGTCCACAGTTTCATGCTTTTGTAATTGCTTCCCGGCTGGCTTTCGGCACGCCGGATTGGTTCTGTATTTAAAAACTCTTCGTTATTCGTTAATAAAATCCAGTTCGACGGCAAGATTCCCATCGTTTCATTCCCCGAGCTTTCAATCAATGCATATTCCAGGTTGAAATAATCCCCTAACTTACAGACCACCGATTTAAGGTCAAGATGAAGCGACGATATGTGCACCGCAATTACTCCACCTGGCTTTATATGACTAAGGTAAATTTCAAACGCCTCGGCGGTAAGCAGGTGTACCGGCACCGCATCACCGGCAAACGCATCGAGAACCAGCACATCAAACCCGTTCAGCTCCTCAGCCTCCAGCGACAACCTTGCGTCACCGATTATTATGTCCACCTTGCTCTCGCAATCCTTAAGGTAACTAAAATACTCTTTAGCCAGACGCTCAACTTCCGGATTAATCTCGTAAAACTTAAAATAATCATTTTTTCCGCCGTATGCCGCCACAGTCCCGACACCCAATCCTATCGTACCGATTCGCCTGCCGCCTTCTGGTTGCAAATGCTTCATCACAAGACCCACCCCGCTGTTTTCATCAAAATACGCTGTGGCCTTGTACCTTTTTGCCCCGTCAAGAAACTGCAGCCCGTGAAATGTTGTACCATGCTGCATAATATACTTATGCCCCTCAGGCTTATCCCAATCATCCTCCCATACTGTCAGCACACCGAAAAAGTTTCGGCTGTTAAGCACCGCGCGATGGTTTTTATCGCTGCGTTTGCCCTGTAAAAAACTTGCTGCGATACCCACAGTTATAATCAATGCCACCCATACCCACCGCCGCAACCCTCTACCTATAGCGGCGCTCCTGTCCGCCAGAACAAGAAACAAAACACATCCCAATAGCCCGATATACAATTCACTGTATGTATTGAATATCAGCGGCGCAACCACACCCACAAACACCCCGCCCGCCGCTCCGCCAAGGGCGATCATGAGATAGAACCCCGTAAGATACTTCACCTGCGGCCTTAACCGGTAAAGCTCGCCATGACAGACCATACAACATAAAAAAAGCATCGCACAGTAAATCCATATCACTTCTTTAGTTCCTATGTCTCCTTCATATCGCCTTAGCAATATCAAACCGGCGATACTTAATGTAAATAAATTCAAAAACAGCCCGCGAACATACCATTTATCGCTGTGAAAACAGATAATAAATGACAGCAGATACAAACTCAGCGGAACCATCCACAAAAACGGAATCACCGCAATATCCTGGCAAATCTTATTGGTAACAGCCAAAAGCTGTACCGATGCACCCGCAGGCAGCGCGAGCCAAAGCAGCCACGTTCCTAAACCCGGTGCATCTGCTCTGCCCTGTCTTGTTTTTTTGCAGGCTTGCTCCTGTCCCTTTTGCTCTGCCTGCCTAAACAAAAGCGTCGCACAATATGCGCACAGAATCGCAAAGACAGCCAGTCCTGCCGACCACATCTTCGCCTGCTGGTACCGCGTAAAAACCGGCTCAAAGATAAAAGGATAACTGGCCAGCCCGATAAGCGAGCCGGCGTTGGAAAATGCGTAAAGTCTGTAAGGTGTCTTCGCAAACTGTGCTTTACTAAACCATTTTTGCAGCAAAGGCCCCGTCGCCGAGAGCACAAAGTATGGAAGGCCGACACAAACCGCCAGAAGAACCAGAATCTGCAGCGTCGGATTGCCGGCACCTACAGGTTTCCACTTCTCCCCCGGTACTATCGGAAGAGCAGCCAGCGCCGCTGCAAGCAAAAAAACATGAACCGCCGCTTGTACTTGTCGGCTCAAACAACTGGTGCTAAAATGAGCGTATGCATAGCCGGCCAGCAGAAAAACCTGAAAAAAAAAGCATACATACCGTCCATACTTCCGGGCTTCCGCCGAACCACGGTAGAACATATTTGCCCATCAAAAGCTGCACCTGGAAAAGCAAAAACGCTCCCACAAACACAGTCACCGCGTAAATTGCCGTTTTCCCTCCGCCTGCTTGATTATTACTAAAACCTTCCATCCGAACCGGTATCTCCACTTTAACCTTTGACTTAAAAGCTCGTACCCGGCGCAAGTTCTGTGATTATAACATCACAAACCTTGCTTTGGTAACGAAAAACTGCTCCTGCCTGATGCTTTACGCTTTACTGAATTGAAATTTTTGGCTTGAAATACAATCCGAAAAGTGCTATAATGATTTGAGTAATTTTGTGTCTTTTTGGCTTCTCTACAGAGAGAACCACGAAAGCACAGTTCTATCGGAGAACTCATCAGATTTATCATGGCTTATATCGAATTACCTTTTAGCAATCAAACATATATCGTTGCTAAAGTATGAAGACAAAAAAGGAATGATGAAAATGAAACCGTTAGAAATATTAGTATGTTTATGTGTATTGTTAGTTTTAATATCGTCAACTTCACAATTCAGTCAGGCAAAAATGAAGCACGACATGGCAATGGCGGCTATTCGTAATATCAGATGCATTGCCGGCAGCGGTTACGAACTGGTCGAAGACGGGCTGCAGGAAGGTGCGGATGCTTATATTGACAGCGACGCAACATACACCGGTGTACCTGAGGAGCTTGTGGGGGCTGATTACGTCAAGACCGCGAATGTTGACAATATCAACGCCGGCGTTCAATATGAGCTGACAGTTATTGACTGCACGCTGTATATCATCCTGGATGACAGTGTTGGTTCTTTGCCCTGGATGTCCAGCGGGGATGTCGGTGGTGTGGTGTTTGAGGATACGGGGCTTGATGTTGTAATTCATCAGGAGTTTGCGCTTGATCGCATATGTTCGATCTGGGCCGCCAGGGTCCCGCCGGGCACATATACTCTTGGACCTCAAGGCAGCGGCCTTGGAGGTATGTACGGCATCGTAGCGGTTACGCACCCTTTGGTGCGTTTGTCTCAATATTCCAACGGCGAAGGGACGGGGGAGCCTTCGGTTTATTCCGGTAATTTTGATTTGCTGGAAGAGACATTGGGCGACGAAGGACCGCGGAAATTTTACTGTGCCTCGGGTTATTACACGCCGGATGATCACTATATCGAATTGCACTACAGCCCCATAGTTTTACATGAAACAATCGAGTTCGTAGTCGAACATATCGAATATGCGAGTACGAACCCCGTGACAGTCGCGACCGCGAGTTATAATGACAAGGGCCAAATCCTGGAAATCGAGCAGGTCAACAAGGACCCGTGTGAGCCTAACGATACACTAATCTTCGAATACGATGAAAAGGATCGGCTGACATCGGTTGAGTTGAGAAAGGGAGGCCCGCTGGGGGCATTGATGGGCGGGATGAATCTGAGCGGCTATTGTGAGAACTGCCCGCGGGCGCTGCGCAAGCGGCCGAGAAATGTCACGCACTTTGATATCAGCGACCCGAACAGAAATATGCAAGTGAACGCAAGTTTCAACCTGGAAGCACGGCTGGTCTCCCTGGGAATAATTCACGGCGACAGTAACGACTACACGGGAAACTTTGTCTTTGGTTACAATACGCAAGGCCAGATGGTAACGATGAGTTATATCGAGGATACGAACGGTGACGGCGAATGTGAAACGCCGGTGGTAAACGGCACATTTACCTACGATACCAATGACAGGCTGGTTGAAATCTACGATACCGTCTGCGACAGTAACATACTGCTGATAACAGATGGCGACAACCTTAGAGATTACACAATTACTTCTACATTTGGGGACCCGAACGTTGACACAATTCGCGTAACCAAGGTCAATTGGGAGAATTTTACTATTGAGAAAAACGCCGTGCCTTATGTCGAGGTTTCGGTACCGGAGGACGGCAATCTGCCTGTTCAACTGCGCAACTGGAATTGGTGGGGCGATCCCGATCCGCCCGGCAAAGCATCGGCAGATGTCTCGTGGGCGAGACTGGACCACAATCTGGGTGACCCTAATATCAGCGACAGGGTTATGCTGGCGGTGCTTGACCCTAACGGCGGATTGGAAGCGACGGTAAACGACAAGAAAAAGGGCATCGGCATATACGGACTGAAAGGCTTCACGTACAAAGTGTATAAGGACCGCCAGGACGTTCGCGGCATTGGTATGAACGAACGCATTGGCGTTACCTATTATCAGCGGGCCGACGACGGCAGTACTTTCCCTGTACTGACCGTGCTGTTTAGTGACGGACTGGTTGTAAAAGGCAAAATCCTCGTGCACTCCAACAGCGAATTGCTTAATAAGCATATGGACAATAACACGTCTTTTCAGATATTGCTTTCTGTAATGCAGGATTCATATCCGGAAGGTCTGGGTTTGAAGGTTATGTCAATCTACAGCACAACCGGCAACGGCACAACTTACATTGCCGGTGCCGTGACCCCCGATGGCGTTTACAGCTACTTCCAATACGACGCTCACGGTGATATCGAGGCGGTTATCCGGATGAATGACGTGCTCGAAGCCGACTGCACGGAGGAAATTGCCGGCGACATAAACGACGACTGCAAGGTCGATTTTACGGATTTTGCTATCATCGCCGCCGACTGGTTGAAGTGCAATCTTGACCCGAATAGTGCCTGCTGGGATTGAGTTTGAGGGCCAATGAGGATAACTCCGACTACAACCGATAAAACAATAGCTGGAAGGAAGTTGTCCGGGATTTTCGGTAGGGAAGGAGGTGCCTGTAATGAGAAGTAGAAAATTGCTTTTAGTTTTCCTGGTGGCAGTTGCATCAATTCTGCCCAAAGCTGAGGCCGGTATTTTTTCCGACAATTTTGACGATGGTGATGTAAGTGACTGGACAATTACAACAAAGGGAACAGGTTCGTTTGACGCTTCGACTTCAAAATCTGTAAGCACACCTTATAGTTTTTATATGAACTCTATGGGAGATTCCCAGGCCAAGGCTGTTTCGCCTATTTACGATGTGAATCTTTCGGAAAATTACCATGTTTCGTTTTCTTTTTTAATTCCGGATACAGATAACCATTGGTTCGAAGTATTCAATAATCGCCAGACTTACCTTGTAATTGATCTCGGTGACGACTTAAAGTTTTATGATGGCGGCTCAGGTTACTTAATTGATGAGTTGTCGACGAATACATGGCATAACATCGAGATCAAGGTCTATCCTGCTGCAGAAAATTACGATGTCTATGTTGATGAAGAATTCAAGAAGACCTGTCAATTCTGGGTTCATAGCGATTTTGAAAATAGTTTCCAAATAGGGGATAGGGAAAATGGGTCAAATGATTACGGAAAAGCGTACTGGGACGATTTTGTGATTATTCAGCCGGTGGATTCCGACGGTGATGGTATTATGGATCCGAACGATAACTGCCCCTATGTTGCTAATCCGGACCAGGCGGACAGAAATTCAGACGGCTGGGGTGACAGATGTGAATGTATGGCGGCTAACATCGACAATGACTCTAATTATGTTGACTTCAAAGATTTTGCTCTCCTTGCGCTTGACTGGATGGAAAGTGACCCAACTGCGCCCGGCAATATTAACGGTGACGGGGTTGTTGATTTTAATGATTTAGAAATAATCGCGTATCACTGGCTGAGTGACTGTTGTCACCAGCGGTGGGCTGTAATTGTGGGAATCTCCGATTATAATGACATTGCAGATGTAAACTACGCCGACGATGATGCCAATGACTGGTATAACTACTTTAATGGTCTTGGCTATGAGCATATCACGGTGCTTGGCGATGGTACGAGTAGCTATGCCCAATACGATGGTCTGGCTACCGAAGAAAACATACATTCCGAGTTGGAGTATATCACACAAAACGCCGGTACTGACGATATAATTGCGTTTGTTTTCTCCGGCCACGGAGGTGGTGACGGCGATGGAAATTCATATCTGGCTGCGTGGGATTCCGGCTCCGGCGGCGGAGAATACGATGGCGACTTTTACGATAACGAGTTAAGTGATTTATTAAGTACAACTGACGCAAGAATATTTATTTTTTTGGATACCTGCAGGAGCGGCGGTATGTTGGATGATTTGGAAACTATGCCAAATGTTTCTAACGTATACGCTACCACCACATGCACAGAAGACGGTTTCAGAAACGAATTGCCTGCTTACAGCAACGGCGCATGGACCTATTGGTTCCTGGAAGCTGGTTTGATAGATGAGCATAACTCAACGCCGAACACATCTATGGAAGAATGTTTCGACTGGGCCGATTCGCAATATAACCCGGGCGGAGTCGATGAACCGGTAGAATTTGACGGCGACCCAACAGTACCTTTCATTCTTTGGTAATATAAACCGGCTTAACCGACTTTAATACGAGATATGTTGCGCTTCAGGTTAAAATTTTCGAATCTTTTTATTGACCTTTTTGCGTAGCGGCAGCTACATAATCTTC
>CAYNKU010000091.1:0-179 GCA_964397865.1 uncultured Pirellulales bacterium
AGAATCGATAATCAGCTTCGCGGGCGAGCGGGAAGGCAGGGTGACGCGGGGTCGAGTGAGTTTTTCCTCAGCTTTGACGATGATCTGATGCGGCTTTTTGCGCCGGAGTGGACGGTGAAGGCGTTGTCGTGGATAGGCTGGCAGGAAGGTGAGCCGATCTATCACAAGAGGATAAGCAA
>CAYNKU010000091.1:189-8460 GCA_964397865.1 uncultured Pirellulales bacterium
AAGCAAGGGTGTCGAAAAAGCGCAGAAGAAGGTCGAGGAGCGGAACTTCGATATTCGAAAGAGCCTGCTGGAATATGACGAGGTGATGGATTATCAGCGGAAGATCTTTTATTCGCGCAGGCGGGAGATCCTTTCCGGCAGAGGGCTCAAAGATATTATCGCGGTGATGATCGAGGGCGCGATCGCCAAAAGCTGTGATACGATCCTCGATGAGAAATATGCGCTAAGGTGTATCGAGGAGTGGGCGAGGAGCAATTTTTCCGTAGATCTGAAACTCTCGGAGATAGAAGGACTAAGTGCCGGCGAAATCGAGGGGCTGATAAAAGATAAGACCAAAGACAATGTCGCCAACGAGATATCGATGTCACTCGGTGAGTATTTAGAGGACTATGAGGACAGGGATAGCTGGGATATCGGGGGATTGTGTAAGTGGGCGATGAGCGCGTTTCGGGTTAGTTTGAGTGTGGGCAAGGTCAGGCATCTCTCGCCCGATGAGATCGAGGAGCAGTTGATCGCGGCGGCGGCGGAGCAGGTCGAAAAAAAAGACTGTTCGCAAGTGGTTGAATTTTTGAAGGACGATTTCGCGATCAGAACATTCGCTCAGTGGGCGAGGGTAAAATTCGATATCAAGCTCGATGCGGCGAAGCTGAGGGAACTTAAGACGGACGAGATACGGGAGTTGATAAACGCCGAGACGGCGAAGAAATACAAGGCCAAGGAGATCGAGTATCCGGTGGAATTCGCGATGAATATGGTCTATGGGCCGGAGGGTGCGAACGTTTACGGGTTCGAATCACTGGCGAAATGGGCGAATGATAAATACAACGCGAGTTTTTCGATCGAATCGCTCCAGAATAGTAGTCCGGGGAATCTTCAAAAAAAGCTCCTGGAATTGAGCGAGACCTTCAACAACGGCCAGTTGGAGCGTGAGATCGATGGCAAGATCGATTCCCTCGGAACAGAGGAACTACTTGGGTGGGCAGAGGAGAGATTCAGGGCGGCGCTGGGTGAGCAGGATATCGGCGAGGGGCAGGAGCACAGAGAAAAACTGCTGGAGGCGGGCAGGGAATTTCTGCGGAGCGAACTAAGCGATCTGGAAAGGTATGTGTTATTGCAGGTTTATGACGGTACGTGGAAAGATCATCTCTACGCGATGGATCACTTGAAGAGCAGTATCTGGACGAGGTCGTTCGCGGAAAAGGACCCGAAGGTCGAATATAAGCGAGAGGGCTTTCGGATGTTCAACGAGATGCTGGCCGCTATCGAGGATAAGGTTACCGATATCATATTCAAGGTTCATCTCGAAGCCGGCGCCCGGGCGAGGAGCGTCTGGAGTGTGAGTCAGACGGCCCATGACGAGGTGGGTCAGTTCGCTATGGCAGAGCGTCAAAGAGCGGCGGCGCAGGCTCCGCAGGGGGAGCAGAAAGTAAAACAAATCAAGCTCGAGACGCCCAAGGTCGGGCGTAACGATCCGTGTCCGTGCGGCAGCGGTAAGAAATATAAAAAGTGCTGCGGCAAAAATGCTTAAGAGATTTCAATAAAGGCTCATGGGTTCGTTTTCCCGGCTTTTGCGGCGATAAATGGTGATGCCTTTGCAGTCGAGCTGGTATGCCGATTTGTAGGCTTTGTCGACTGCGGCGGGGGTGGCTTTTTCGGGGAAGTTAATGGTCTTGCTGACGGCGGCGTCGCAGTGCTGCTGAAAAACGGCCTGCATTTTGATGTGCCAATCGGGTTTTATGTCGTAGGCGCACCTGAAGACTTTTCGTATCCGGGGCGGGATTTCGGTCATTTTACTGATGCTTGCGGTTTTTGCGATTTTTGCTTCGAGGGATTTATTGTACAGGCCCTGCTTTCGGGCGATTTTTCTGAAGACGGGGTTTACCTGGATCAGTTTTTCGCCGTCGAGTATTTGGCGGACAAAGACCAGGGAATATACCGGTTCGATACCGGCGGAGCAGTCGGCAATGATGCTAATGGTTCCGGTAGGCGCGACGCAGGTAATGGCGGCGTTTCGGACGCGGAGGGCTTTTTCGGTTCGCCATGTGCTCTGCGACCAGTTGGGGAAGGGGCCTTTTTTTTCGGCAAGGGCCGAGCTTGCGCGGCGGGCATTATTGTTTATAAAGCTCATTACCGTCGAGCCGAAATCGACGGCGCGCTGGGAATCGTAGGGGATGCCGAGCATGAAGAGGGTGTCTGCGAAGCCCATGACGCCGAGGCCGATTTTGCGGTTTGCCTGGGCGAGTTTTACCGAATCGTTTACGGGGAAAGTTCCGGCATCAATAAGGTTGTCGAGGAATCGGACGGCGAGGGTTATCGTATCGGCGAGGGCAGTGAAGTCGATCCGGTATTTACCCGCAGAGGAAGTGACGAATTTGGTAAGGTTTATACTGCCGAGGGTGCAGGCTTCGTATGGCAGGAGTGGCTGTTCGCCGCAGGGATTCGTGGCTTCTATTCGGCCGAGGTCAGGGGTGGGGTTGTCGCGGTTTATCCGGTCGATGAAGACCAGGCCCGGTTCGCCTGTTTTGTGGGCACAGTTGACGATCATTTTCCAGATATTTCCGACGGTGTAGAATTTTTTTGTTTTGCCGGGGGCGGGAGTTTGTTTGGAGGTTAATTCATACAGGTCGTTTATTTTGTATCGGTCGATATCGAGTCTTCGCGGCAGCAGGTACTTTCGGCCGGTGCGGGGGTTTTCGACGATGTGGAGTGTGTCGGGGGATTTGAGGATGAGGTTCATCCAGTCGTCGGTGATCTTGACCGAGATATTGAAATTGGTAAAGGCTTTGAGGTTTTGTTTGGCATGGAGGAATTTGAGGATGTCGGGGTGGAAAACCGTCATTATTCCCATGTTGGCGCCGCGTCGGAAGGCCCCCTGCTGGATGGCGTCGGTGGCCTGCGAGAAGACTCGCCAGAAGCTGATGGGCCCTGAGGTGGTTCCGCCGCTGGAGGCGACGAGGTCGCCGGTGGGCCTTAACCGGTCGAATGAGAATCCCGTTCCGCCGCCCGCTTTCTGGATAAGCGCGGTTTGTTTTATTGCTTCGAAGATCGCTTCGATACTGTCGGCGACGGGCAGTACGAAACAGGCGCTTAGCATCGGGCTTGCTCGGCCGGCGTTCATCAGGGCGGGTGAATTGGGAAGAAATTTCAGAGATGCCAGAAGCTCGTAAAAGGTTTCGTGCCATCGGCGGATATCGTCCTTGCCGGAGCCGTATTTTTTTTCGGCATCGGCGGCGGATTTGGCCACCCGGCTGAAGAGCTGGGCGGGGGTTTCGATACATTTTCCCCGGCCGTCTTTGATGAGGTACCGACTTTGCAGGACTTTAAGAGCGTTTTCGCTGAGGACAGGTGCCCTGCCGGGGGGCTGGATGATATCATTTTGCGCCATATAAAAAATCCCCCGATATTCATAGTATCTATAAAAATGAACTTTTAGAAAAACCCTTTAATAATATACCAAATTCGAATTTAACACAAAAGGTTGTCGTTGTCAAACCAATCCAAGCAGCATTGTGGTATTGCGGGAACCACTCATTGCATCTGCTCCCACCAAAGATTAACGCCGGCTGACTTCGTTAAATACTGTGTCAACGCATAACGTGCACAGGCTAAGGGGACAAATCCCATAATTGCTCCTATCGTAGGAATAAGTGTAGAGTTTTTCGATATAAACAGAGGTAAAATCGCCACTAAAGGAAACAATAAACCGTAATTAATCACGCAGGCAGTAGTTAAAGCCTTGATAAGTTCAAATTTAGCCTCAATAATTTTTTTAAGCTCGGCAGAAAAGCCATGAAAAGTGTTTTCCAGCGTACCGCTTAATTCGCCAGTTTTAACAGCGGTTATCATGCCGTGCGAAATAAAAGGTATAACCGCGAGTGAATCAGCAAAGCTGTTTCCATGATCAATAGCATTTAACGACAGGGCCATTTGACTACGGAGATAACTATTGCCAACAGCACTAATTGAATATTTGAACATCTCGTTCACGGTAAGTGTACTGTTATACGATATTTCCATGCATAGAAAAAATTCCATTAGTGCTAATTGTCGTGACCAAGTACCAACAAAAGGGAGTTTTGCAAGAAGTAAATGACGAAGATACTTCAATTGATTTATATAGACCGGTAATAAGAACATCACAACCAATAATACAAGTAACAACAGAGGCGGCCTTTTTAAAAATATCCATGCTATCAGTAAACTAATCAGGTAAGCCCCAACGGAAAACTGGATGCAACGTCTTAGTCGTAATCTTAATGGCATAAACTGCCTTATAAAATAAGCTGCGGCTTTGAGTGCTTCAGGTAATCTGCCAGTGAGGTGTCCACATTTAAGAATTGCAAGATAGAGTAATGGTAAATTGTATGACGAAAGATGTTGTTGAAGATCAAGGCCTTTAGAAACAGCTTCATCTAACTCTGCTGCAAATTTACGGTTTTTGCGACAAATCATGCTACCAGAGGCAACTTCGACGGCCTTTTGAAACATGATGCCGCTTTCAAGCAACTTGCCCAGATTTTCCGTAAATACACAAAGTTCAAGCCAATTCAAACCCAAAACTCCCGTAACTTATTTTTATTTGAAGATCATCTTATATACGATATTGCAATGCTATTTTGTAATATCTCGCGGGGAAAGCCAAGGGTAGCGGTGCTACCGCCGGGTTTTGTCCAGGTTTTAAAAATGAATTTTTAGAAGCCCGTTTTATTATACGCGGCTAAATTTTCTTCAGCCATTTGAATCGGAAACAATTGCGGATTTTTTCACTGAAGCGGACGCCGAGTCGCTGGGTGCTCGCAGTGAAGTCGGCGCGCTCAAAGTCACGGGTGGTGGGTTTGATGCGGCGTTTGCCGAAGAGTGAGAGGACAAGACCCGCGAGCATACCAAAAAACGAATTTATTTTTTCCCGGTAATAATTCACGACTAAATTACCTTTGAACAGCAACCTTTAAGTTGGCGAGTAAATCTTCGCCTGTTCTGCTGTCGAATTCGGAACTTGCGAATAACTGGCAGCGGTCGAGGATTTCGGGGGCCTGGTCGTAGTAGCTCTGGACGGCGCCGACGCCACCGGCGGCGGGACCTGAGGTTTTGAAGTCGGCGTCGAGCAGCCATGAACTCACCTGGTCATCATATTCGGCTGGATAGATAAGAGCTACGGCAAATTTATCGGGACCGAATTCGGCAAGGTGTACTTTTGCGCGGCACGGAGGGCAGGCGGTTACGGCTAAATCGGTGAGCTTTTTGAAATCGGCCTTTGCGGTTTCGATGGTAGCGGAGTGAAAGAACATACCGGCTTCGAGCTGGAAGGTCTGGGCGAGGACGCCTTTTAGTTCGAGGGTTCCGTCGGGGCGGGCGCGGCAGATTTTGTATGCCTTGCAATGGCTGAATTTTTCGCTCTCGAAGAGTTCTGCTACTTCTTCGGCGGTAAATCCGACGCCGGCGTGGTCGCCGAAATCGATTACGTAGAGACTAACGTATTTTTCGGAATTTTGCAGCTGCGGTATTTTCATAATTTATTCGATATTCAATCGTGCGAACTTTCTTTTACCTACCTGCACGACCATCTCGTTGTTCGGGGTAATTTCGGTGTTGGGGTCGCTTATTTTGTCGCCGTCGATACTGACAGCGGCTTGTTTTATCATTCTTTTTGCTTCACCGCCGCTGGCAACGAGTTTACAGGCGCAGAGCAGTTTCGCGGCTGTTATCGGCTGGGCGGGAAGTTTGATCTCGGGCATATCGTCGGGCAACTGGTTCTGAGCGAAGACTTTCTCGAAGCGGTCGGCGGCGAGCTGGGCGGTGGCTTCGTTGTAGAATTGAGTGACGATGGTTTTGCCGAGCAGGACTTTGGCCTGTTTGGGATGGGTTTTTTCGGGGTTGACGAGTTCGGCGATTTTTTCGGCGGGCAGGTCAGTGAGGGGGGTGAAGTAGTTTTCCATCAGGTCGTCGGAGATACTCATTACCTTTCCGAACATATCGGCGGGTTCGTCGGTGACGCCGATATAGTTGCCCTTGGACTTGCTCATTTTTTCTTTGCCGTCGAGGCCGATGAGGATTGGCATTGTGATGACGATCTGGGGTTTCTGGTCGACGAGTCTCTGGAGGTCACGGCCGATGAGGTTATTGAAGGTCTGGTCGGTGCCGCCGAGTTCGACGTCGCTTTTTATCATGACCGAATCCTGACCCTGCATTAAGGGATAGAGGAATTCATGGATGCCGATGGGGTCGCCTTTTTTGTATCGCAGTTCGAAGGTATCTCTTTCGAGCATTCTGGCGACGGTCATATTGGCGGTTAACCTGATTATGTCGGCGAGTTTGAGGTCGGCGAGCCACTGGCTGTTATAGCGGACTTCGAGTTTTTCCTCGGAGGTGTCGAGTATTTTGCCGGCCTGGGCAAAATAGGTTTTTGCGTTTTCGTCGATCTGTTCGGCGGTGAGAACGGGGCGGGTGGAGTTCTGGCCTGTGGGGTCGCCTATTCGTGCGGTGTAGTCGCCTATTATCAGTACGGCTTTGTGGCCGAGATCCTGGAACTGGCGCATTTTTCGAAGGACGACGGTGTGGCCAAGGTGGATATCGGGGCTTGTGGGGTCCAAGCCGAGTTTGACCCTTATTTGTGTTCCTGCTTTGGCGGCGTCGGAGAGGCGTTCGGCAAGCTCTTCTTCGCGATAGATCTCGACGGTGCCGCGTTTTAGTAATTTGATTTGTTCCGCGATCGATTCTGCCATAGGTTTTTCTCTTTTTGATTCAAATTTCCGCAAAGGCGGTATTATAAATCATAAGCGTCAAATAAGCAACCACCGGTTCAAAAGCGCCGGTAAGGGTCTTTCTGTAAAAAATTACGGACATAGTCTTCGATAGCATCTTCGAGGGAGAGGGACTGGGTTTCATAACCTGCGCGGCGGAGTTTTGTCACGTCGGCACAGGTGAAATACTGGTACTGGTTTCGGATAGAGCCGGGCATATCGATGTATTCAATGTCGGGTTTTTTGTCCATGGCGGTGAAGACAGCTTTGGCGAGGTCGTTCCAGGTGCGTGCGATGCCTGTACCGATATTGAAAAGGCCGGCAAGGGATGGGTTATCATAAAAGAACAGTGTCATATCGACGGCGTCGGAGATATAGAGGAAATCTCTTTTCTGGTCGCCGTCGGGGTATTCTGGGAGATAGGATTTGAAGAGGCGGACTTTGCCGGTGGCGATTATCTGCTCGAAGGCTTTTAAGACAAAGCTTCGTATGTCGGCTTTGTGGTATTCGTTCGGGCCGAAAACGTTGAAGTATTTAAGGCCTACGATCTTGTCGAGCAGTCCGGCGTTCAGGGCCCAGAGATCGAAGAGCTGTTTGGAGAAGCCATACATATTGAGAGGTCTTAGTTCGGTGATCTTTTCATGGTTGTCGGTGAAGCCTTTGGAGCCGTCACCGTAGGTGGCGGCGCTGGAGGCGTAGATGAAGCGGACCTTTGCGGAGATTGACCACTGGCAGAGCAGTTTGGTGTACTGGTAATTATTTCGTATCAGGTATGAGGCGTCGGTTTCGGTAGTGTCCGAGCAGGCGCCGAGGTGAAAGACGGCTTCGATGGGCGGGCATATCCTGGAGTCCAGGACCATTTTGAGAAAATCATCTTTTTCGACGTAGTCGTCGAAGGAGAGGTTTTTGAGATTTTTCCACCTGTTGTCGCAGCCGAGCTGGTCGACGACGAGGATGTCGGTGATATCTCTTTTGTTCAATGCGGCGATAAGAGCCGAGCCTATGAAGCCGGCGCCGCCGGTGACAATTATCATATCGTGTTCCTTATTAAATCGGGTTAGTTGATAAGAGGATAATCCGCGGCGAGGGGAGTGTCAAATGTTTTGGGTTTGGCTGGCGCATAAAAAAACCGCCCAGAAAGGACGGTCAGAAAAGGAGGATATTATGCAAGAATTAGCACAGGGCAATATAACTTGCTATGGTAAGTATAAGTATCCGCCTTTTCGTGAACGTAAAGGGCAGCCAGAATTCGTAATAAAACCTCTTCATCGCCATACTGGTTTGAACCCCCTTAAAAAGTTATCATCTTATTATGAACGTATTATACCGAAAGCGGGTAACTTATTCAAGAAAAAACGCTTGGCTTGAAGCTTAAGTGCTTTTATTAAATGGACTTAGGCTCGCGATGAGGGCGATTTTTTTTCAGGTCACAGCGGCGATGGTTTCGGTGATAATTCGGGCTATGGGGATGTGCTGCGGACAGCGGGCTTCGGGGGCGGTGTAGTCGGCGGTCAGGAGGCGGGTTTTAACG
>CAYNKU010000092.1:0-5585 GCA_964397865.1 uncultured Pirellulales bacterium
AAGGCTCTAAACGATATCCCGAACGCAAAACTCATCGGCTTTTGTGACGGCGGCTCGGGCCGCGCCAAAATCCTCGCACAAAAATACTCCTGCCGCGCGTTCGATAATTACCTGCAAATGGCCGAATCACCCGATATCGACATCCTCGCCATCGCCACCCCAAGCGGCTTCCACTTGGAACCTGCTCTCGCCGCCGCTGAAAACAAAAAACACGTCATCTGCGAAAAACCCATCGAGATAACACTCGACCGCATCGACAAAATGATCAACGCCCACGAAAAAAGCGGCACCCTCCTCGGCGGAATATTCCCCAACAGGTTCAATAACGCCATAGCTCCCCTTAAAAACGCGATAAACCAGGGCCGATTCGGAACCATCACTTACGCCGGCGCCTACGTCCCCTGGTGGCGAACCGCCGAATACTATAAAGACTCATGGCACGGAACATGGAAACTCGACGGAGGCGGAGCACTGATGATCCAGTCAATACACCCCATCGATATGCTCCGCGACCTCGCCGGCCCGGTAGAATCCGTCCGCGCCTACACCGCCACGCTCGCCCACGATATCGAAACCGAAGACACCTCCGTAGCCGCCCTGCGATTCAAAAATGGTGCCTTAGGCGTAATCTACGGAACAACCGCTTCATTCCCCGGCCGGTTAAAACGCTTCGAGATCACAGGCTCCGCCGGCACAGTCGTTTACCTCGAAGATTCCTTCACCCTCTGGCAGTTCGCCGAAGAAAAACCCGAAGACAAAGAAATTCGCGAGAAATTCGGCCATGTCATAAGCCCCGGAGGCGGTGCCGCCGACCCCGCCGCCATAGGCTACGAAAACCACACGCGAAACTTCAAGGCCTTCATCGACGCACTCGAAACAGGCTCTACCTTCGCCATTGACGGCAAGGAATCCCGAAAAGCTGTCGAACTGATACTCGCGATCTACGAATCCGCCAAACAACAAAAACCGATCAAGCTCAATTAATTTGTCGGAGACAGTGACGAACGAATCGAATTTTGATAGTATAGAGCTTATGGATTTTGCTATAAACAGACGAGATTTTATTAAAAGGGTAGGGCTTGGTGCGGTCGGGCTTGCTATGGCCGGATGCGGCAGTTTAGGTTTAAGCAATAACAAAAAGCCGCCCCAAAAACCGAATATCATTCTTGCGATGGCGGATGATCAGGGTTGGGGTGATATGGGCTATAACGGTCATCCTGTTTTAAAAACGCCCAACTTTGACGCGATGGCGGCCCAGGGTTTGCGTTTTGACCGGTTCTATGCGGCCGCCCCCGTTTGCAGCCCGACGCGAGGCAGCGTCATGACGGGAAGACATCCGAATCGATTCGGGTGTTTTAAGTGGGGATACACACTTCGGCCGCAGGAGATTACAATTGCCGAAGCATTGAAGTCGGCCGGATATGTTACCGGGCATTTTGGTAAGTGGCATCTCGGTTCGATGCTGAAAAATGGCGAAGCTACTCCGGGCAAAAGCGGATTCGATGAGTGGCTCTCTGCGGCAAACTTCTTTGATAATAACCCCGTCCTCAGCCGCCAGGGAAAAGCCGTAAAAACAAAGGGCGAAAGCTCGCTGGTAACGGTCGATGCTGCGATCGAATTTATCCGCAAGCATAAGGACAAAGAGAAGCCTTTCTTTGCGGTAGTATGGTTTGGGTCACCGCATGCGCTGCACAAGGCTAGTGAGGAATTCAGCAAGGTATATGAAGATCAGGGTGAGAAAAAGAAAAATTTCTATGGCGAAATCGCCGGCATGGATAGCGCGATGGGTAAGCTGCGAGCCGAACTTCGCAAACTCAGGATCGAGGACGATACTTTACTCTGGTATTGCAGTGACAATGGCGGTCTGCCAAGGCTTGGGGTAACAGGCGGTCGCGGACACAAGGCGCAGGTATACGAAGGCGGACTACGGGTTCCCGCGATAATGGAATGGCCAAACCGAATCGACAAGCCCGCGATAACGAACGTGCCCTGCAATACGGTCGATATTTATCCGACACTCCTTGAAATCGTCGGCGTCAAAATAAAAAACCAGCCGCCGCTTGACGGGATAAGCCTTGTCGGGATAATTGACAGCAGTATGAAATACAGACCCAGACCGATGGGCTTCTGGGATTATCCGATCAAGGGAGTCCCAACCCCCAGCGACAAATGGATGAACGAAGTTCTTGAGGCGCAAAGTAAGGGTGAGCAAATTAATGACCCCAAAAAACTGTGTTCGGACGCCGGCAAAATTACAAAGCAATACCCAACCGATAGTTTCCCCGGCCATAGCGCGTGGCTTGATTGGCCGTGGAAGCTGCACCGGATCGAGGATAAGGACGGCAAAATCAAGCTGGAACTGTATAACCTTGCTGATGACGCGTACGAAAAAAAGAATATTGTGCCGCAGCAGGCTCCGCGAACCAAAGCTATGCTGATAAAACTCGAGGCCTGGCAAAAATCGGTCGTTAGAAGCCTTAACGGAGAAGATTACCAATTGTGAATAACCAGAAAGAGAGCAAAAAATGAAAAAACTAATGAACTCACTTTTAATCACGATCATTACCTTGACAATACTTGTCAATTGTATCGGCTGCGGCATGGCAAATAAAATCCTCCTGCCCTCCAAACCACCTAAAAACGCGATCGTACTATTCGACGGCACCGATTTCTCACACTGGAAAGCCGAAAGAGACGGCGACATAAAATGGACTCTCGAAGACGGCGTAATGACCGTCGTCCCCAAATCGGGCAGCATCGTCACAAAACGCGACTTCCGCGACTTCCGGCTGCACCTCGAATTCAACGTCCCCGAACGCCCGCCCCGCTACACCGGCCAGGCACGCGGAAACAGCGGAATATACATACAAAAACGCTACGAGGTCCAGATACTCGATTCCTACGGCCTCGAACCGACCTTCGACGGCTGCGGTTCACTATACAGGGCACGAACGCCCGACATAAACGCGTGCAAAAAACCCGGCACCTGGCAGACCTACGACATCATCTTCCGCGAACCAGGATGGCATGACACCGAAAGAGGACCCGAAAAAACCGAGAACATGAGAATAACCGTCTGGCTAAACGGCACCCTTATCCACGACAACGTCGAGATCGCCAACAAAACAGGTATGGGCCGGCCAGAAGCCCCCGAACCAGGACCCATCAAACTCCAGGACCACGGAAACCCCGTAAAATTTAGAAACATCTGGATCGTCCCGCTTGATAATTGATCTTTTAAGAAAACAACTAAACGTTTAGGATTAAATCCGAAGCACGAAATCCGAAATTCAAAACAATATCGAATGCTCAAAACAAAAACGTTGATTTTTGTCGGTGTCGTTGTTTCAGATTTTGGTCATTTGAATTTTGTATTTGTTTCGTGCTTCGATATTCGGATTTCGTATTTTGATATTCGGGTTTAATCTAAAACCTTTATTTAATTGTTCAAAGAACAATAATAAAATAGTTTCACGAAAGCCAAAATTATGTCAGAAAACTTCGATGTAGCGGTAATCGGCAGCGGACCCGGCGGATACGCCGCGGCTATTCGATGCGCTCAAAAATCCGCCTCGGTGGCGATTATCGAAAAAGCCGACCTCGGCGGAACATGTCTCAACTGCGGATGCATACCCTCCAAGGCCCTGCTCGCCTCCGCCCACGCGCTTCTATCTGCAAAACACGCCGCCCAACTCGGTATCGATATCCCCTCAGCCTCGCCCGACTGGCAAAAAATCCAGGCCAGAAAAAACGCCGTCGTCACCGCTTTCGTCAAAGGCCTCGCAGGCCTGCTCACGGCAAACAAAATCAAAATATTCCAAGGCCGGGCCATCATCACTTCCCCCCGCAAAATTAAGATCGAAACCAACTCCGCACCCACTGAAATAAACGCCGAAAAAATAATACTCGCCACCGGCTCAAAGCCCATCGCGATCCCCGGTATACCCTTCGACGGCAAAACCGTTATAAGCAGCAAAGATGCACTCTCACTCGCCGAGATACCCTCTTCGATGGTCATCATCGGCGGCGGCGTCATAGGATGCGAAATGGCCTGCGTTTACGCCGTCTCCGGCTCAAAGGTCACCATCGTCGAGGCCCTCGACCGCCTCCTGCCCGCCGAAGACCAGTGGGTCGGTCGCCTGCTCGAACGCGAATTCAAAAAACTCGGCATCGACATCCTGACCAGCCAGAAAGTCACATCTGTCGATAAAACCACCTCACCCGCAAAGGTTGCTCTCCGGTCCGGTGAAACCATCCCAGCCGAAAAAATACTCGTCGCCGTCGGAAGAACCGCCGTCTGCGATCCCGAAACTATTGCCGCACTGAGCCTCGAAACCTCCGGCCGCGCCATAAAAGTCGACCGAAAGCTCCAAACCTCCGCACCCGGCGTCTACGCCATCGGCGACACCATCGCAACCACCTACCTCGCCCACGGCGCATTCGCCGAAGCCGAGATCGCCGCCGCCAACGCGACCGGCTCCGACGAAACGATACCCGACTACTCGCTGATCCCCCGCGCAGTCTACTCCTTCCCCGAAGTCGCCTCCGTCGGCAAAACCGAACTCGCCTGCTCCAATGAAGGCCTCGATATCTCTGTCGGCCGCTCGTTTTTCAAGGCCAACGGCCGAAGCGCCGCACACAACGAAACCGTCGGCGAAATAAGGGTAATAAAAAATAACGCTGCCAATACTATCGTCGGCGTTACAATAGTCCACGCCGCCGCTACCGAAATGATCGCCGCCGCAAGAGCACTCATAGGCACCAACGAGAAGATCACCGACATCAGTTTCCCGCATCCGACTTTCTCCGAAGTGCTCAAAGAAGCCGCCGAAGATGCCTTTGGATTGAGTCTTCACAAGCCGCCCAGGCCATAAAAGCGCTTAATAGCGAAATCGATTGTGACTGAAAAAACCAAAAATCAGAATCTGATAATTTGCGACCTCGGCCTTGAGGATTACCGAAAAACCCTCACCCGCCAGCACCAACTCTGCGACCGAAGGATCCGCGACGAAATCCCCGATACCATCCTAATCGTCGAACACCCGCCCGTAATAACTCTCGGCGCCCGAAAAACCGCCAACAAACTCCTCGCCAATAGCGCCGATCTGGCTCAAAAAAATATCGACCTCGTCGAGATCAAAAGAGGAGGAGGCACAACCGCCCATAACCCCGGCCAGCTCGTTATCTATCCCATACTAAAACTCAGACAGCTCAACCTCGGCATCAACGAATACATAAGAACGCTCGAACAGATCGGCATCGACCTGCTCAAAGAATCGAACCTCAACGCGGACAGACGAAAAGGCTATCCCGGCCTGTGGATAAACGAAAAGAAAATCGCCTCCATCGGCGTACGAGTCTCAAAATTCGTCACATTCCACGGCATGGCAATAAATATAAACAATGACCTCACCATCTTCGATTTCATTATCCCCTGCGGCCTCGAAAATATTACTATGACCTCACTCGCCAAAGAAACCAACACCCCGCCGGAAATGAACAAGATCAAAAAAGACCTCACCAACCTGCTAACAAAATATTTTGCAAAAACCGGCCAATCCGAATACATAAAACCGGAAAATCTC
>CAYNKU010000092.1:5685-8451 GCA_964397865.1 uncultured Pirellulales bacterium
TCGCCCGCGCAAACTCCCGCCCCCCGAAAAGATCATCGAAAACCTCATCGCCTGCGAAGGCGCCGCTTATATCTGGGGCGGCAACTGCAAACAAGGCGTCCCCGAAATGCTAACCTTCTATCCTCCCCCCAAACCAATAAGCCCGTACCTGAAAAAAATCTGGACCCTCAAAGGCCTCGACTGCTCGGGCCTGCTTTACGAAGCAACCGCCGGATGCACACCAAGAAACACAAGCGAGCTCGTCAATTTCGGCTCACCCGTCAAAATCGCCGGCTTAAACGCAGAGCAAATAATCCAAAAATTAAAACCACTCGATCTCATCGCCTGGGATGGCCACGTGATCATCGTCCTCGACAAAAATACTATCATCCAGAGCCGCCCCGCCCGCCCCGGCCAACCCAGCCACGCCGGCGTCAGAATCCAGAACTTAAAAACCACCCTCGCCGAAACCCTCGAACAAAGATCCCCCGCCGATATCTTCGATCCCCCCGACACACGAAAAATATTTGTCGTAAGAAGATGGATAAAAGAAAATTAAGGCACAATAAGTCACTCAGCAAAATCGTATTTAACCAACCTTTTCCTCGCATATATCGGGTTTTTCCTTATACGAAAAACAGGGATGTCACTGATTGACACAAATTTCTTTTGTTCCGATAATCACTTGTGCTTTCAGTAAAGAATCGACATTATGGCACTCAGGGCACGGGGGTGATGAAATCTTAAAACATAATACCGGCGACTTAAAAGGTGAAGGGTTGCGAATTAGCGGGGGAGGAACCCTTCACTTTTCTTTTGCGCTTATACCAAAATAAACGCCATCGATCTTAGGGGAAAAATCATGAAAACTACCGCCGCTGCATTGTTAATAGTAATGCTTACAATTATATTCCTGACCGGCTGCCGGGCACAATACTCCGCCGGAATGAAAACAGATTCACCGCGAACAAAAATTTACTATCAAAGAGCCGACGGCCTGCGCATCCCGACTTACGTCTATCTCCAATAGCCGCTGATATCGAAAAGCCCGCATAAAACATCCGACCGTATAGTGGGGCCCCGCCAATGACTCTCTCCGCCGCCGACGCCGAATCGCAAAGGAGTTTATCATGAAAAAACTTCTCTACATCTAGGCCTCGCCGAGAAAATCGCGTTCACACTCCATCGCCGTCGCCAACGAATTCGTCGCTACATACAAACACCGCAACCCCGCCGACAGGATCATCACCCTAAACCTCTTCGATACCCAACTGCCCCCCTTTGACGGCCTGACCATCCGGGCAAAATACACCATCCTCCACGGCCGGCAGCACTCGAAAGCCGAAGAAAACGCCTGGAAACAGGTCGAAAATATCATTAACCAGTTCAAGGCCGCCGACAAATACCTCATCGCCACACCAATGTGGAATTTCAGTATCCCCTATCCCCTGAAACACTACATCGACATCCTCGTCCAGCCGGGCTATACCTTCAGCTACGACCCCAAAACAGGCTACCACGGCCTAATACTCGGAAAACCGCTCGCCGTCATCTACGCCCGCGGCGGCGAATACTCTCCCGAAGCGGGAACCGAACAATTCGATCTCCAGAAAAAATACATCGAACTCATCTTCGGCTTCATAGGCTTCAAGAGAATCTGTTCGATAATAGTCGAGCCGACCCTCCAGGGCACGCGCGACCTCATCGCCGCAAAAAAACAAGCCGCCATAAACCTCGCACAGGAAACCGCCGCCGACTTCTAATAGACTCTAACAAAACCTAGTTTGTCATTTCGAGCGAAGCCGAGAAATCCATAAGAATAGCTCCGCGAAGCAGTTCCTTATTTTACAGGCCCGGTTTTGTTAGAGTGCCTAAATACCCCTGCCGCTGCACCACCCGGCTTCAGCAAATTGCCGATACAACATACAGTAAAACCGATTATAAGGAAAAAGGCCCGCCGCTGATAAAAGTTTCAACCACCGCCCCGATTTACACCACCCGATTTTTTTATTAACCTTTATTCTGCAAATTGCGGTAATCTATTTAACGTCACTATTGTAAATAAAAAAGGGGGATAATTATGAAAACTATAGAAATTATGATTATTTCGGTAACAGCCATTCTTGTAGCCGCCGCCCCGCTCCAGGCCCAGCCCACCCTGACATGCAGCTTTTACAATATCACAAACAACAACCCCGTCAACGCCGCCATCGGAGAGATCCAGCTTTCGGTCGATATAACAGGCGTCAACAACGATATCGCCCGCTTCACGTTTGCCAACGCCGGCCCCGCCGACTCCGTAATCGCGCAAATCTACTTCGAGGACACCGAAGGCCTGATGAATTTCAACTCCTTCGACACCTTCGAGTCGGGAGTCTACTTCGAACAGATCACCGGAAGCCTCAACCTCCCCGGCGGCAATCAGTCATTCGTCAACTTCACCGAATCCTACGGCTTTGCGGCAAAACCTCCAGCCCCGAGAAACGGCATCGGACCAAGTGAATCTCTCGCAATCTTCTTCGATCTCGAAACCGCCGATCGCAACGAACTCATCAGCAGCATCGAACAAGGCCAGCTCCGGGTCGGCATCCAGACAATAGATTTCCCGGACGGCAACAGCGAATCTTTTATAACCTATCCTCCCGGAAACGGCGTCCTGATACCGGCTCCCGCCTCATTCGGTCTTTGCCTCATCGGCTCGGCTTCAGCGTTACTGCTGCGAAGAAAAAATAAAGGGTAGCTCTAATAATTGCTTTTGAGCGACAAGTAGAAGATTTTTGTATTCCG
>CAYNKU010000093.1:0-5530 GCA_964397865.1 uncultured Pirellulales bacterium
ACCCTAAAAAAATGCTTAAAGTTGCCTCACAGCATATAAAATCATTTTGAGCCCGGCGGGCCCGGATTCACTTTTCAATAATACTGCACTCCTATGCAATCTCTCACCCGAAATCACGAAATATCAACGGCTTAGAAAACGTTCTCCATTCCCGCGACCGCCTTTGCTTCGCTCTCCTCCTGGAGAATAATCGTCGGCTTGACAAGGACAAGGAGTACTTTCTTATCCTTAACGACACTTTTGTTCGCAAACGCCCGGCCGATGATGGGAATCTTGCTCAATATCGGAACACCTGCCTGCTTTTCGATCTCGGCGCTTAGCTTCTGGCCACCTAAGAGCAGTGTTCCGCCGTCGGGCATACTCACACGGGTCTGAATACGCGATACCTCGGTTTCCGGGAACTCTATAGAGTATTCACCGCCTGCGGTGGGGACATCACCAAAGACCGGCACATCGACCGTCTGTGTCCTGAAGCCGAGGAAGTCCCGCAATTCGGCGGTAATATCGAGCAGGACGTGCTTTTTGTCGGGCATAATAGTAGGCGTCACATTAAGAATAGTACCGCTGATGACGCTACGGTCTTCGTAATTTACGTTGAAGCTCGTTCGTCCTACGTCACCGCTTTCCCTGGTATCGACCTCGATATCTCCGGCGTAGTAGAGGTTTTTCTGGACACGCAGAGCGGCTGATTCACCGCTGAGAACCGTCGCCTTAGGTGCCGTAAGGGTCTGAGAATCCCTGTGGCCCTGAGTGGCATTGAGCAGGAACTGAACCTGCAGATCGTCGAGCATCGAACCATAAGTACCAAATACAGACATGGCATTTTGTGCCCCGCCAAGGCTGCCGGGAACACCTGTTGTGTCGGCTACCGCACTGCCGGCATGACTTTGGAAAAACGTGACCTGTCCCACCTTACCGCCGAAGTTGTATATGAAGTCTATGTCGAGTCCGATCTCTTCGAGGAAATTCTCTCCGACAACGAGGAACCTGGCTTCGATCGCGACCTGATGGCCAAGCGATTTACGCAGATTATTCAGTACATCGTCGATCTTCCTGTGAATCTCACGAGTCTGCATAACAACAAGTTTTCTGTTCTCATAAACCGTTACTGAGCCCTCGCCGCCGTTTTCAAACCAACTATCAGGCTCAACGGTATCCTGTATAAGGAAAATCAAATTGCTGGCTCTGCCGGTAGCCTCGCCGGCAAGCTCCTGTGTGCTTACCTGGTCCTCCTCGTCGTCCTCAAATCCGCCGCCGACAGTCGATACATCCCCGCCAGCACCACCGGCACCACTGCTTCGCGTGCTTGCCCGATAGTTAGCAGGTCTCATAAGCAGATCGGTCACGTCATAAACCTTTGTCTCAAGCCGCTGCGGCAAAGACTCTCTTGTCGCTATCGTAATCACGCCGTTCTCGACCGTATAACCCAATTCGGTAAATCCGCCTGAAACAGACTTCAATATGAGGTCCAGGGCCGTTCCTAATGTAACGGCGGATATCGCATCTATATTAATGGGTGTCGTCTGATCTATATCGGCGTTATCATAAAGATCGCGCCACATTACGACGATTTTCAAAGGCGGATCAACGGCGTTTCTCAATTCATTTATCGCTTCTTCAAGAGGCGTCTCAAGTGTCAAAGCCGAGAGGTCAACAATTTCATTGAGTTGATCATAAACCGCTCCGTCAGCGGCGTTCTGGCCGATGGCTTCTTCCGGTTTGCGGAAAGGGCTGGCACTTATTTCACGCCAGTTCTTCGGATACGTCACTTCATCGGCATATGGAATGGCCGCCTCGTCGGTCTTAAGCAGGATATCCATCCGTTCCTTCCTTGACTTCCTTTCCATTTCGAGCTGCTCGCGGAAGCTTATTATATCTTTAAGCGTCTGCTTCAAGGTAAGAGCTTTATCGTTGAGCGGATCGATCGCAATAAGGCTTTCGAGCTGGCCGAGCGCCTCTTCATAGCGCTGCTGTTTCTGATAAGCGATCGCGTTAGTCATCAGTTCTTCTATTCTGCGGCTGCGGTCAAGTTCCATCTGGTCTCTGTAGACCCGCTGGGCCTCTATGGCGTCGGCACGTCTTTGCTCCTCGAGGGTCTGGACCTGCTCGGCCTTGAGCTTCGCTATTCGCTCGCTGAGCGTTATAAGCTGGTCGGTGTACTGATTAAACACCTCATCGCCCAGATGCAAATGATTGTCGTTGACAAGCCTCTCGGCCTCACCGATGGCTTCGCGGGCGGCATCGAGATCGCCGTTGTCGATATGAACCTCGGCCTTATTCACGGCATCATTAACAACCGCACTGGTATGACTTCGCAGGATATTTCGTCTGCGATTGATGACTTCGACATAACCGCCTTCGGCAGCAACCGGGGCCGGCCCGGTAACCTGAATTTCGGTTACTGGCCCTGTAACGACCTGTCTTTGCTCGATGGCAGTGGGCAAAGCGGTTTCAGCGGGCACCTCAACAACGGGCGCTTCTGTCACAGGCTTTGCTGCCGGCGGAGCCGGAGCGACCTGCGGCTCGGCAGGCGCAGCCGGTTCAGTCGGAAGCACGATACGTATGGCCTCCTCGGCCTGTCGGGCCAAAGCGCCGTCTATTTTAACGAGGTAATCTTCCGGAGTCTGTCCCTCCGGAACATCAAGCAGTGGATTGCCGATGAGCTGGAGGAATCCTTCGCGGGCCTGATCGAACTGACCTGCCTTATAGAATTCAACGCTGCGATTGTAGAGCGTGTTGACCTTCTTTTGCTCGGAACTCAGCCGATTATTTACTTGGCGCAGCGCCTCCTGGACAAGCTGACGTTCCTGCTGCGTCAAATACTCGCTGTCTTTGACCGCTTCAAGATGGACCTTCGCCTCGGCCAGCTCATCGGTTTCGATCAGCTCATTGGCTTTGCGAATGTGATCTGTCACGCGGTCTTTTTCTATCGCGGCGATATGTGACTTTTCGAGAAGCGCCTGGAGATTACTGCGCTCACTTGCAGTCAGATATTCCTGATAGTCCTGGGCTCGCAGGAAAGACTGTTCGGCGGCTTTATAAAAACCACGCTGGTATTGTTCGTTACCTACCTGGATCCATTTCTCGGCGACCTGGCGTACAATTTTCTGTTTGTCCGCAGCCTGAGATGGAGCCACTTCTGACAGTGCCGTCCCTAAAAGTACCAGGGACGCCAAAAGAAGTAATAGATATTTTCTGCCAAAAGAATCTTTGAAAAACCTTACCTTGTCCAAAACTACCCTCCTGCCAAAATAACCATTTTTTTAGGAAAACTTAACATATTTTAACGCTTTTCACCTCCCCAACACGGGACAGATGATAACTTAGGAAACTTCAGTCTACAAAAAAATATAGCAATTTGCAAGGGAAAAATTTGATTTAGGCCCCCTGGGGCGATATTATCTTCGATCCCGACGACCGATATTAAAAATCGCCGAGTTGACAGACGAAAATACGATGGAAATGCTTATGTTATCGGGTATAAGGGTAAATTGGGATTTTACAAAAATGCAAATTTTCGGTGCTGAAGAAAAAATAAAAATCGCCCCTTTGGCCCTTGCAGTGGAGACTTCGGGCCGAAGCGGCTCTGTCGCGCTTGGCGTCGGAGGTAAGCTGCTGTCGGAAAGGCGTTTTCCCGCCCCAATGAAGCATAGTGCGGAGGTATTAACGGCTATGGGGGCTCTTCTGCGGCGTTTTGGAAAAACTCCTAAACAGGTCGATCAGGTGTATATATCGGCCGGGCCGGGAAGTTTTACGGGCCTAAGAATCGCCGTAACGATCGCAAAAATGATGAATCTTGCCGGGCGGGCGCAGATCGCAGCGCTCGATACCCTTGACGTTATCGCCGCAAATGCCGCGGATTACGTTGCCGAAAAACAGCCGAATATCAACAAGATCGCCACTATCCTGGATGCCAAGCGAAGCCAGTTTTTCACTGCTGTATACAGGAAAAAGACGGGAAAATGGGAAAAAATCCAGCCTGACTACCTTATGACCGCCCCGGAATTCGTTGAAAAATTCGCTGATCCTGACGATCCGGTCCGGCTTCTCGGGGAGGGCCTGGTCTACTATAAGGACGAATTCACCTGTGAGGGCATCGAATTTTTCCCGGAAAGCACCTGGGTTCCTCGGGCTGGAAAGGTTTATCAACTGGGCTGGGAGAAGGCCTGTGCGGGTGATTTTGCCGATCCGCTGGAGTTGACGCCTGCCTATCTTCGCAAACCCGATGTCAAAACCCCCTGCCGTTGAGCGTTGGCCCAAAATAGACAAAATAGGAAAAGACTAACGAATATTTCGCTTTTGGCGCTTGCGTGGAAGAATATCGCCTTTTATATTAAAGGGTTTACATCGTTGGGGCAACTTGGGGAATATTTTTTTGAAATTGGAAGTTTCAGAGTATGCGCATGGAGTTTGTGCAAACCATAGCAAGGAAAAGATTATTGCCGGGCGTTTTGGCGGCGGCGGTTGTTTTGCTTGCGCTTTGCGGGTCTGACTGCTATGGCTCTCTGGCGGCGAGGTATGTCAACGATGTCGGTATCGAGAACGATCCGAATGTTATTTTCGCTGAGAATTTCGAAGAGGGTTCGCTCGAAAAAATCATAGCACGCTGGAGCAGGTGTAAGGATCCTCAGATAATGTCGTTGAGCGATGATACTGCCGAGGCAAGTTCAGGCAAAAAATCACTGCTGATATCACAGGTCAGAGAAAAAGGCAACGGCGCACATTTGTATAAGCAGCTTCTGCCTGGGTACGAGCAGCTTTATTTGCGTTTTTATGCAAAGATCGATCCGAATTGTAAGTCGATAGGGCCGTCTATGAAGCTGGGCGGATACAATCCACCTACAGCCTACCCACAGCCTGATGCCCTGACCGCGCCAGCCGGGGACGAGAAATTCGTGTCATCAGTGACGCTTTACGGCGAGCAATGGCGCTGTGATTTCTATACAATCTGGATGGAAATGAGGCCTTGTCCGACAGGCAATCACTGGGGCAATGACTTCATTAACGATCCCGGCTTCACAGCCCCGCGCGGCCAATGGGTGTGCGTGGAAATGATGCTGAAGATGAACAAGCCCGTCAGTGAGCATAACGGTGAGATGGCACTGTGGACCAAGGGAAGACTGAGGAAAAAAGACGGGCAGGTGATCAGCCATCTTGGGCCGGGGTTTCCAAAAGGCAAATGGGTATGGGACAGCTTCCACCCCGACCCGGTGGGTGAGGCTTTCGAGGGGTTCAGGTGGCGAAGCTCTGACGACTTAAAGATCAATTTTCTGTGGCTTTCGATATATATTCCCAACTCGCCTTACGGGCAGGTTAATAAGATCTGGTTCGACGATCTCGTTGTAGCGACAGAATACATCGGGCCGATCAACCGCAAAGAGACGAAATAGCCCGCGGTCCCGCCTTGGGTCTTAATTGTCGGTTTTAGCAGTAGGGGTATGCTGTTTTATCGCTGTTTCAAAAGGTGCCGACGAAAAGAAGGAGACATTGATGGGATTCGAACAGGATACGATCGAAACAAGCCAAATCC
>CAYNKU010000093.1:5630-8380 GCA_964397865.1 uncultured Pirellulales bacterium
CATTTACTCTCGGTCTTATTTGTCGCCGGACTTTGTTATGGAGCGGCAAAAGGTTCGCAAAATTCCATTCCCGCAACATTTTTTGACTTAGATCGTGGATGCAGTTTTAAGAGTGAATATAAAGATGAATTGATAAAGCAAATCGAGATTTACGAACGGCTGAACAGCTATATTGCTCCGCCTAAACCACAACAGGATAGGGATAAATGGTTAAAAACACTGAAGGAATATCGCTATGCAGTAAGAAACGGCAGGCTGAATAAAGATGCTCATATCGATATGAACTTTACCGGCGAGAGAGCGTGGGTCAGGCTCGGTGCCGAACTTTCGAGAATTCTTGATCTGAGGCCCTCTGAAAAGTTAGAAACGGTTATTGAAGCAAGGTGGATCTCCGGCAACAACGAATTGTGTATTGCTTGCGAGAAGATCAATTCAAGTAATTCCCGTCCCGGCCAGAGAGCAATAGCAGCAACGGCGCTGATTCCCAAAGACGGCGATTGGCATATTGTCGAGGCTGAAGTTGCGGCTGATGATTTTGACGTAAACAATAGCTGGTTAAGGCCCATAATCGGCATGGATAGGATAAGGGATAAAACACCTGGTCATATAGAAATTCGCGGTATTGATTTTAAGATCGATGACCCGGTAAGGATGGCAAAGATAAGAGAGTATGTAAGGTCTCTGAAGGACGAAGGGCTTGACCGCAGTCTTTACGATGAGCCGAGCCAGCAGTGGATCCAAGGCGCTTTTGCGTGTCACTTTACATTTATGTACGACAAATCTTTTTACGATGCCCAAACGGGCGAATACAAGTTGGAGAGTTTCCTTGCTGACGGAGAAGAGCAGTTCGGCGGATATGATATTCTGCTTTTATGGCATGCATATCCGAGAATCGGGGCAGACGAGCGCAATCAAATGGATTTTTACCGTGACATGCCCGGCGGAGTTGAAGCTATAAGCAAACTTGTCAAAGATTGCAATAAACGGGGTGTAAAAGTCTTTATTAATTATAATCCATGGGATACCGGGACAAACAGAGAAGGCGGAACCGATGCCGATTTCCTGGTGGATTTCGTGGCTCAGACCCAGGTAGACGGCATTTTTCTCGATACGATGTCCGGCTCTGACACAATTCGCAAAAAGCTGGATGAGGTAAAGCCAGGTATAATACTCGCCCCCGAAGGCGGACCGCCCATAAAAAATCTCGCAACCCTGAACGGTTCATGGGCGCAGTGGAATATAGAAAAACGCGAATATGTTCCGAGTCTTGACCACCGCAAATGGATCGAGCCCCGGCATATGAGATGGCAGATCTGGCGGTGGATGCCGAACCACAGGCAGGAGATTCGGAGGGCATTTTTTAACGGCTCCGGGATGATCATCTGGGAAAATATCTTCGGGGCATATAACCCGTGGCCTAAAGAAGACCGGAGAATGTGGCGAAGGGCGGTTCGGATACTTCGCTATTTCAGGGACAACTTTACCAGCGACGAATGGGAGCCGTATTATCCTAATGCGCTTACAAACCAACAGGACATTTCAAAGATTCGATTCGACCGGGAAGTGCCGGGTTTATTTATCCATCGCTGGCCCGGTGACGGCTGCAAAGTTTTTACATTATTTCTTAAAGACAGAAAGCCTCTGGAGCAAACCAGCGGAAGGATCTGGTATCGAAATATGACCTGGCTGTTATTCGAAGTGGCTTATAATCCGGATGTGGTTTATTATGACCTGTGGAATGGAAATCAAATCATCCCGGAAAGAATCGGCGACAAGGTAAGGATAAACGGCTTCATTGACCGATTCGCAGGTATTGGTTGTATAGCTGAAATCGCAAAAGAAAAAATAGACAAGAACTTTTTATCTTTTCTTGAAGTTCAGCAAAAGGCCGCGGCAAGAGCGGCGGTTTTCTGCGATGAAAGAAATTTTGCTAAATCAGTTATAGAGCCTGAACCTGTAATACGCACCCGGAAAATTCCTCGCGATAAAATACCTCAGGGGATGGTCTTTGTGGGCGGGGGCAAAAAGCACATTCATTTAGAACACATGAGGCGTGAATGCGGCTGCTATCCTGACCCGGGGACACCTGTAGACCAGTGGGAAAAGTTCCTTTGGGGTGATATGGGACATGAAAACATGACCCATGATTTCGATGCCGATATCAAATCTTTCCTGATTGATGAAGCTGAGGTAACTAATGCCCAGTTCAGGGAGTTCTTAGAAAAAAGCGGTTATAAGCCGAAATTTTCAAAGAATTTTTTGAAACACTGGCCTGATGGAAAGATGCCTGAACACCTTGCGGACCACCCGGTGGTTTATGTCGATATCGATGATGCCAGAGCCTACGCAAAGTGGGCCGGCAAGCGTCTGCCTACTGAATACGAATGGCAGTTGGCCGCTCAGGGTATGGACGATCGCAAATGGCCGTGGGGCAATGAATTCGATGCGAACAGGTGCAATATGACAGGTGACAGGACGATGCCGGTTCGTTCTCTGCCGGATGGGAAAAGTCCCTGTGGATGTTATCATATGTCAGGCAATGTTTATGAATGGACCGAAAGCGTGCGTGACGACGGCCATACGAGGTTTGTTATTATTCGAGGCGGCAGCTATTTCAAGGCCGAAGGCAGCAAATGGTATTTCCCCGGCGGCCCCAGAGCTTGTGACGATCATGAAAAATTCATCCTGATGTGGCCCGGCCTCGACAGATGCGCAACCATAGGATTCCGCTGTGTAATGGATACAAAATA
>CAYNKU010000094.1:0-8243 GCA_964397865.1 uncultured Pirellulales bacterium
TTTTGTTATTTTTAGCAATAACAGGGCCGATAATCCACTAATTTTCCGGAAAAAAAGACTGTTTTAGCTCCTTTATTGTGCGCCGGCAAATACCGCGGTAAAAGAATCTTCTCGACAACGCCCCCGACCGGCGGTCAGTTCGAGCTAATTACCACTTCATAGCCGCCAGCTTTTGTTTTAAAAACGCGATATGGCCTATCTCTTCTTTTATTATCGCTTCGAGTTTTTCTTTACCCGCCCTGGCCGGGACGTATCCTTTCAGGCCCGAATAAAAGACGACCGATTCCTTTTCGGCGTTCAAGGCGGTCTCGAGGATTTCTATTATACTTTCGCTGCCGGTGAGTTTTTCCGTAGCGCTTATTTTGCCCTCGGAGCCGTGAGAATCTGCCATTGCCTGGAGGTAAAGCGCCGCCTCGTTGTCAGGGTCGTAAATAGGTGGTTTTTTTTCGTCGGCGGTAAGGCCCTTTCGCATCTTCCGAAATGTCTCTAAGTGGCCGGCTTCCATTTCGGCCATATCGAGCAGCATTTGTTTTGTCTTCTGGTCCGTGACCTGCTCGGCGGCTTGTTTATAAAATTTCGCTCCGTTTCTTTCGATCTCTTCAGCCATTTCGAAAATCTCGTCGGCATTAAATGTTATAGGCATTTTACTTGCTCCTTTTTAATAGTGGAAAAGTTCACCTCTTTTTGCCCCCGCATATAGTGACATATTTGGTCCGTTAGGTAAATCGGGGATTCCCCTATTTCTTGGGTAGGGGAAAAGATTATGGCGGAAACGGTTCCGGCGGGAAAGCTACAAAAAACATCGCATTTGGCCCCCCGGACAGACGATAATGGAGCCAATGGGATTCGAACCCACGACCTCTTGCATGCCATGCAAGCGCTCTCCCAACTGAGCTATGGCCCCGAAGTGCAGTGATATTAGCAAAAAATAGTGATTTTGGCAAACACTTTTTTATGCCGGGCTGATGGCGAGGTTTCGGGAGAAATTGAGTTTTGCCGGCTGTTAAGGTATAATGTTCTGCGAATCTGCGTTCAGGGCGACGGCAATAGCGATATTACTAAGAGGATAATTTTGGTCAAAAGGCAAAGAATAGTTATGACCGGGCGTGTTCAGGGCGTTGGCTTTCGTCCGGCGGTATATTCGATCGCCGTGGATCTGGGGCTTTGCGGCTTCGTATATAACGACACCGCGGGGGTGACGATCGAGCTTCAGGGCAAAGAGGAAAAAATCGCTGAATTTCTCGCGCGTATCCAGGCCGGGCCCGATAAGCCGCCTCTGGCCCGGATAAAATCCAGCCGGGCGACTGATATCCCGGTTGTCGAAGCTGACGATAAATTCGTTATAAAAAGCAGCGATTCAGCGGGGGCGGCGCTTTCGGAGGTGACCGCGGATATCGCCGCCTGCGCCGATTGTCTCCGCGAGATGTCGGATAAGAAGGATTTTCGATACCGTTATCCCTTTATAAACTGCACCAATTGCGGGCCGAGATACTCGATCGTAAAGACCATCCCCTACGACAGGTGCAATACCACGATGAGCGTTTTCGAGATGTGCGAGAAATGCGGCAGTCAATACGCCGACGTAACGGACAGGCGCTTTCACGCCCAGCCCGTCGCGTGCGGCTCGTGCGGGCCGAAGGTTTGGCTTGCCGATAATAAGGGCAAAACTTTGCGGGCCCAAAGCGATGACGCGATAGCCGAGACTGCCCGACTGCTAAAGCGGGGAAAAATCGTCGCGATAAAGGGCCTGGGCGGATTCCACCTCGCGGTCGATGCGTTAAATGACCGGGCGGTGCGAAGATTGCGGCTGCGAAAGAAACGTGACTACAAACCCTTTGCGATGATGGCCCGTTCGGTCGAGAAGATAAAAGCCTATGCGATTGTAAGCGCTGCGGCTGAGAAGATCTTGAAGTCGCCGCAGAGCCCCATCGTACTTTTGCCCAAAAAGCCGGGCGCCGCCATTGCGCCATCGGTTGCCGAAGGAGTGAGCACTTTTGGTTTTATGCTCTGTTACGCGCCGCTGCATTACCTGATATTCCAAGAGGGTCTTGAGGTTCTTGTAATGACCAGCGGCAATATTTCGGATGAGCCTTTGATCTGCAAAAGTGAGCGGGCACTCGAGAGGCTCGGCGATGTCGCGGACGCGTTCTTGATGCACGACAGGGAGATCTATCGCCAGGTGGACGACTCGATCGTCCATATCGTCGACGATGAGCCGGTGCTCTTGAGGCGGGCAAGGGGATACGTACCCGAGCCTTTCGTTACGAATCGGCCGAGCGGCCGGGATGTGTTTGCCGCCGGGGCCGATATGAAAAACACTTTCTGTTACGCAAAGGCCGATAAGCTTATCTGCAGTGAGCACATAGGCGATCTCGAAGACGCCGAGGTCTACCATCACTATCTAAGTTCCGTCGAGCATCTGCGGGGGCTTTTCGAAGTCTCGCCGGCGGTTGTTGCCTGCGATCTGCATCCGGGCTACCTCTCTTCGCGATACGCCCTTTCGCTCCCGGCCGTGGAAACCGTTCAGGTGCAGCATCACTGGGCCCACATAGCTTCGGTGCTGGTCGAATTCGGCCTTGAAGGCCCCGTTATCGGCCTGGAGTGTGACGGCACAGGCTACGGAACCGACGGGAAAATCTGGGGATGCGAATGCCTGACAGCAACGCTCGATTCGTTCGAGAGGTTCGGACATCTGGATTACTACCCGCTGGCCGGCGGCGACCTGGCGAGCAAATACGCGATCAGGCCTTTACTTGGAATATTGAAAAAAACTTTCGGCGACCAGTTCAGGCTAAATGATTTCCAGTGGCTGCTTGACAAGATCGAACCTGATAAGGCCGCGCAAAACCTCATACTCGACCAGATCGATAGATACGTCAATACCGTCGAGACTTCGAGCCTGGGCAGGGTCTTCGATTCGGTCGCGGCAATGGTCGGACTCGGCAATTATAATAATTTCGATGCGCAATTACCGATGGCGCTCGAGGCGATAATCGAACAAGGCATCGAGGATAGTTACGACTTCAGGCTCACCGGCAAAGAGCCGCTGCTGCTCGATCTTGCTATGACGGTAAAACAGATTATCCGCGATATCAAGGAAAACAAATCGAACGGCCTAATATCGGCTAAATTTCATAATACGATTTGTGCGGCGTTGGTTGAGATGGCAAACCAGGCCGGAGAAAAAACCGGCCTTGATACCGTCGCGATCAGCGGCGGTGTGTTCTGCAATCATTATCTGATTAATCGCACGATTCGGCTCTTGAAGAAAAACGAATTTCGGGTATTATTCAATAAAGCTGTCCCCTCCAATGACGGGGGCATATCCCTGGGCCAGGCTGCGATCGCGGCCCGGAGAGCTTCGAGAGGCGCAGATACCGGTCGGTAAGAGGATTTTGAAAAAAAGGAAACGTTGATATGTGTTTGGCGATACCGGCGAGAATAATCGAATTAGAAGGCGATAACGCGGTCGTCGACGCGATGGGCAACCGCTTCAGGGCCAAAACCACCCTGCTCGAGAACGCCAAGCTCGGCGACCTGGTACTGATACACGCCGGCTTCGCCATCTCGACCGTCGAAGAAGAAGAGGCAAAAAAGACATGGCAGCTCATCGCCGAGATCAACGACTTCCAGGATACGGACAAAAAGGTTTCAGGTTAAAATTTTCGTTAGAAGATGCTCAACAAAATTTACAATGCGCAGAAAGTGATGGATTCGGCCTGCAAGGCGAAGGGGCGGCAGATCAATATAATGGAGGTGTGCGGCACCCATACGGTATCTATTTTCCGCAACGGTATAAGGCCGACGCTCCCGAAACAGCTCAAACTGCTCTCCGGCCCGGGCTGTCCTGTCTGTGTGACCGACCAGGGTTATATAGATAACGTCCTCGAACTGGCCCGGAACAAGGACTGCCTGATAGCTACTTACGGTGATATGATCCGCGTGCCGGGAAAGGCCGGTTCGCTTGAGACAAGATCGGAAAATAACAATATCAAAGTGGTACTCAGCAGCGAAGATGCGCTCAACCTCGCCAGGGATAACCCCGATAAGCAGGTCGTATTCGTAGCCGTTGGTTTCGAGACAACGACGCCTGCGACAGCGGTCGCGATCAAAGAAGCGGCCGAAGCGAATATAGAGAATTTCTACGTCCTCAGCGGCCACAAGCTCGTTGTTCCCGCGATGGCAGCTTTGCTGTCGGAAAAGAATGACAAGATCGACGCCTTTTTGTGCCCGGGTCATGTGAGCGTCATAATCGGCTATGGCGCATTCGCGCCGATCGTGGAAAATTACTCCCGGCCATGCGTGGTGGCGGGTTTCGAGCCGATGCAGATAATCGAGGGCCTCGCGGAAATATGCCGGCAGATCAGCGAAGGCAAGGCAGAACTGACCTCGATATACTCAGCGGTCGTAACAAAAGCCGGCAACGTCAAGGCGCAGAACCTGATAGCCGAGTGTTTCGAAGCCGCCGACGGTTACTGGCGCGGACTCGGCAAAATACCGAAAAGCACCCTCGAGATCAAAGAAAAGTTCAGTCGATTCGACGCGGTGAAAAAATTCGATTTGACACAAGCACCTTCCGAAGATACGAGCGGCTGTCGGTGCGGCGAGGTTTTATGCGGCCTGATCGAACCGGCCCAGTGCCGGATGTTCGGCGAAAAATGCAATCCTCAATCACCGGTCGGGCCCTGCATGGTAAGTTCCGAAGGGGCATGCGCAGCGTGGTTTAAGTATGGTCAAAAGAAAAGGCCCGAATAATGACACATCCTGAAAACTCCAAAGTTCTGCTCGCCCACGGCGGCGGCGGACAATTAACCGACGATTTGATCCGCAATCATATTCTCGCGAAACTGCGAAACGAAACGCTCGAGGCCCTCGGAGATTCGGCCAGCCTGGAGGTGCCCTCGAACAGGCTCTGTTTTACAACCGACAGTTACGTCGTCAAGCCTTTGTTTTTTAACGGCGGCGATATCGGCAAACTTGCCGTCTGCGGAACGATCAACGATCTGGCGGTCGCCGGCAGCAGGCCGATCGCGCTGTCACTATCGCTGATAATCGAAGAGGGTTTCGAATTCCAACTGCTCGAAAAGATTCTCGATAGTATCGCCGCAAGCGCCGGCGAAAACGATGTCAGTGTCGTTACAGGCGATACCAAAACCGTCGAGAGCGGCGCCGCCGACAGGATATTCATTAATACCGCCGGCATCGGAGTAACGCTGCCGAACTGCGAAATAGCTATGAACAAGATTGCCGCCGGCGACAAAATACTCATCAACGGTACTATAGGTGATCACGGTATGACGATCATATCGCAGCGAAAGGGTATCGAATTTGAGTCCTCGCTCGAAAGTGATTGTGCCGGACTGGCGAAGCTTACCTGTCGGCTGCTCGAAAATACCACCGGCATAAAATTCATGCGAGACCCGACCCGCGGAGGCCTTGCCGCGACCCTTAACGAGATCGCCAGGGGTACCGGTTTGAGTATCCATCTCCAGCAGAAGGATATCCCGATAAATCCGACGGTGCAGGCGGCCGCGGATATGCTCGGTTTCGATGTACTCAATATCGCCAACGAAGGTAAATTCGTCGCGGTCGTCTCGCCCGATAAGGCAGAAAAGTGCCTGGAGATATGCAGAGATCATCCGCTCGGCCGCCAGGCGAGTATTATCGGAGAGGCAGCCGAGACGTCCGATCTGCCGACCGTCGAGATCACAACCGAAATAGGCGGAAGAAGAATCGTCCAGATGCCGTACGGACGCGAATTGCCGAGGATCTGCTGATGCACGAAGCAATGGTAGCGGAAAGTTTACTGGCTGCGATCTCCGCCGAGTCGGCGAAACAAAATGCCAGGCCGGTGACGGCGAAAATAAGCTGCGGAGCCTTCGCGGCTATCAATGACGAACTGCTGAACTTCGCCTTCGAGGCGATAGCGAAAGGCACACCCTGCGAGGGAGTGAAACTGCAGATAGAGCACAAGCCTTTTCGCGGGCAGTGTCGCGGCTGTAACAACGTCTTTGATTTCGAGCTGGTGTCGCCGGATTGCCCCAACTGCGGCAGCGACGATATCAGTATCCTGCCGGAAGAACCTTTGACGCTCGAAACGATAGAATTCATTGCGGAGTAACAATATGTTTAAGGTCGACGTTAACAGAAAAATCCTCAGCGTCAACGAGGAGTACGCCCTCAGGAACGCCCACTTGTTGGCGCAGCAGAAGAAGTTGTGCCTGAATATGATATCGTCTCCGGGTTCGGGCAAAACAACGATACTGACAAAAACCATAACCGACCTCAAGGACAAAATCAGGATCGGCATAATAGAAGGCGACGTTCAGACCGACCTCGACGCCCAAAGGATAAAACAGACAAAAGCCCCGGTAGTTCAGGTAAACACTTTGGGCGGCTGTCATTTATCGGCCGAGCAGGTGTCCAGGGCGCTCGATGAGCTGCCTCTCGGCGAACTGGATATGGTTTTTATCGAGAACGTCGGCAACCTTGTTTGCCCGTCGGTCTTCGAGCTTGGCGAGAGCGGCAAGATAGCGGTGCTCTCGGTAGCCGAAGGTGACGATAAGCCGGTGAAGTATCCGGCTATTTTTACAAAGGCAACTGCCCTGCTGATAAACAAGATCGACCTGCTCGAAGCGGTGGGCGTGGTGGACTTCGATATAGAAAGAGCCAAAGCCGACGCCCGCAGACTCAATAAGGATATCGCGATTTTTGCCGTTTCCGCCAAGACGGGCGAAGGTATGGCCGACTGGTACGACTGGCTCGGCGATCAGGTCATAAAGACCGCTTAACCCCGCTGCCCCCCTGTCCCGTACAGGCCGTGCTCGAATATGTATTCAGCCACCCGCGCATCCAGCATATCACTTGCATCTTCGCCGGCGGCGAGCCTGCTTCTTATTTCGGCGCTGCTTATATCGACAAGAGAGGTCTCGATGACGTTCTGTTGCAGTTTCCGAATGCGGCCCGCTCCCCAGATATCCTCGAATTTCGAGAAATCAACCTGAGCGCTTCCCGGTCGCGACATAATAGTTAAATTGCACTCGTCGATAAGTTCGGCAGCGCCATACCATAACGGCAGTTCATCGACAATATCCGCTCCGGCCAGCCAGTAAATGACAGCATCGTCTCCGTATTGTTTTTGGAAATGTCTTACCGTTTCCAGGGTATAACAGGGGGATGTTTTTTTTAATTCGTAATCGCTTACTTTGAATTTTTTGTTTCCGCCGATGGCAAGTGATATCATTTTAAGCCTGTCGTCGTCACCGGCTCTCGGCAAAAAAATCTTCAGCGGAGAACGCCTCGTCGGAACAAAGATTAACTCGTCAATCCCCACGCGATCGACCGCTTCCGAGGCCGTGATGATATGACCACGATGGATCGGGTCAAAGGTGCCTCCGAACAAAGCTATTTTGCTTTTGGTCATAAAAATCTGAAAAGTAGAAGCTTTTTTGCAAACAAATAGAAAAAAATTAAAATTTTTAAAAAATAATTTTGTCGGCTTACCGCCTGTCAAAACCGTGTTTTCACGCACCGGTATTCGCTTATGATAACCTTAAACCACGCTTCAGTAAAAACAATAACTTATTTTTTTGTAAACAGATGGAAATTTAAAAACGTCTATAACTTAAATATAACGCATTGAAACAGCCAAATGAAAAAAATGACATTTTGTTTTATGATTATCATTGAGCGTTTAAAAAATACTTCGAAACGCTTTTGATTACAAAATAGTGCTTCGGCTCTTGTCACCGAGTAGTGCGACGGCTCGTATAAGATATTACGCAAAACGCCTCCGGCTAAAAATTTATGCAAGGTTTTTTAACTTTTTTGACGATAAAAACCAAAGATAGTAGTAGAATTCTTTGATAACTGAAGAGATGAAAATTTGAATGTTCAATCAAGGCTGGTTGAGAAAAAATATTTAATTTGTCAGTCGAAAGGAGATCGAAAAATAATGGCAAAGAAAAAAGCAGTGAAAAAGAAAAGGAAAGCCACAAAGAGGAAAACAGCCAAGAAGAAAGTAGCAAAGAAGAAAAAGAAAGCTACAAAGAAAAAGAAGGCTACAAAGAAGAAAAAGAAAGCCACAAAGAGGAAAAAAGCTACAAAGAAGAAAAAAGTAACAAGGAAGAAAAAGAAAGCTACAAAGAGGAAAACCAAAAAGAGATAAAGGCGGCATATGACAGATGTGCTGCGACAAGCAGCAATGAAAGGCCCCTTCATAACGAAGGGGCCTTGTTTTTTTG
>CAYNKU010000095.1:0-8184 GCA_964397865.1 uncultured Pirellulales bacterium
GTCGCCGAAGAAGAAGGGTTCGGCAATCTCTACCACGTTACTATCACGGTCAACTGGGTCGACGGCAATCGACCTTACAGTATTTCTATCGATACCCGGCTTACCGGCCGGGAAGAACAAGAGCAGCAAACCCAGCCCCAAAGCGGCCAAGGCAGGTGAATCTTGAAGAGAAATGGTTTTACATTAGTTGAGATTATGGCGGCGTCGACGATTGCGGCTTTTATCGCGCTTGTCGCGGTCAGTACGTTAAAAGCTGTATCGGTCGGCGCAGAGACCGTCGAACGCGATATGGAAACCGCCGACGAACTGAGGTTCGCGTTAAATATGGTGCAGAGAGATTTGTCGAATTTCTATCGTGACGGCAACTTCCAGCACAGCAAACTTGTCGGCTCGATCGAACCGGCCGGCGAGGACTTGTGCAGTATGATAACTTTTTACACCGTCGGCAGGGCAAAGGCAAGACCTGACGAGCCGGAATGTGATATCTACGAGGTCGAATATTTCCTCCTGCGAAGCGAAGAGAAGTCCTCCCTCGCAAGACGCCTCTGGCCTAACCCCGATAACCTGCTGCCGGTAGGAACCGCCCAGCGGGGCGTTTTAACATTGATCGCGGACAATATCGAACTCTTCCAGGTCAGGTATTTCGACGGAGACGAGTGGCAGATAGACTGGCCCGAGGAACTAACCGAGCTGCCCGAACTCATCGAGGTCACTATCGCCGCCGCCTCCGAAGATAGCAAGACCCCGACGATCGCCTCGTTTATGGTGAACTTTGTCCGAGCCGCCGGCGAAAGGGACTCGCTCGATGAGCAAACAGAAGAAACCGTCAATCAGACCCAGCAGGCAACCCAGACCGGAGCGGGAAATAATTGATATTAGTTATGAAAAAGATATCTCGAAAAAATAAGGGTTTTGTCTTAGCCGCCGTGATGTGGATGGCCGTACTGCTGACGCTTATTTGCGCAACGGCCGACCGCGGCACCCGAATGGATATGAAACTTTGTATGAACAGTCTCGAACACATGCGATGTAAGTGGGCCGCCCGCGCGGGCGTCGATACCGCGATGGCGGTATTGATCGAGGAAAAAATCCTCCAGCAGCAAGGTGACACGCAAACGGATTTGGAAAACGAGGAAATCATGGATTTGAACGATGTCGCTCTCGAAGGCTGCAGGTTTACGGTTCGCCTTATCGATGAGGCGTCCAAGTTGAACATCAATACCGCCACGAAGGATCAGCTTATGCGCCTCGTAGATATGACCGAAGATGTCGCCGACGCCATACTCGACTGGCGCGACGGTGACAACCAGCCGCGACAGATGGGTGTCGAGGGCCCCTATTATGAAAATCTTCGTTACTGGTATACTATCCGAAACGGAAATTTCAGGACCGTGCGAGAGCTCCTGCAGGTCCGCGGCGTCGAGCAGGAACTGTTTTTCGGCCAAAGCCGCCGGCAAAACATCATCGAAGAAACAGAAACCGACCAGGCCGATTACGCCGAATCACTTCAGCAGGAGCGCGACGAGGGATGGATGAAATATCTGACGTGTTATTCTTATGACGGCAACGTAGACGCCGAAGGCAGCGCCAGAACAAATATTAACACAGCCAACGAGTCGCAGCTTCGAAGGTCGCTGGAGATAAGACGTTCGCAGGCAAGATGGATCGTGGAGAACAGAGAGGATGATTCATACGACAGTATCGCCGACCTTATAAACAATAATAGTCCCAAAACCGCCTCGAGCGGCTCGGGCAATAGAAATAATAACGAGGCCGAGCCCATCGATCTGGAAACGTTCTCCGGGATAGCCGACAAAATAACCGTCCGTGACGATGAGCAGCTGCCCGGCAGGATAAATGTCAATACCGCCTCGAAGGTCGTGCTCGAGGCGCTCCTCGTAGAAGAAGATAACGCCGAGCAGATAGCTCTTGACATAATTTCGCACCGCCAGACACTCGAAGACCAGATGAAAAGTATCGCCGAACTGCTCGATATAGACTCGATAACAATAGATACGTTCAAGAAAATCGCCGACAGCGTTACCGTTCGTTCGGATGTCTATATGCTCCGCTGTTATTCGACGGCGGAACGAATGGACTCCGACGGTGCAGCTCTGCGGACCGAGGCGATTGTGGACAGGGTCGAAACGCCCTGTAAAGTTCTTTACTGGTATCAGGGAGCGGTCAATTGAATCAGAGAGGTTTTGAAAATATAAATCAGCGGCAGCAAGACTGCGTGACGGCGATCGCCGAAGTCGCCGGCCAACTCAAAGCCGCCAGGCTCTGCAAACGCACGCGAGGTATGGAACTGGCCTGGATAAAAAACGCCGCCCCCGGTGAAAGCAATTGGACCGCCTTTGCCGATCAGTGTGAACTCGGCAGCGGCGAAAATGGAATTTTTATAGCCGGTTTTAATTCCGCCAGCGTCGTCTTTTACCGAATCGACGTACCCGAAGTACCCCAAGACCAGCTCAATGCGATAGTTAAACTGCAGACCGAGGCAAGACTGCCCCTGCCGGCCGAAAAAATGGAATGCTGCTGGCGCTGCAGGAAACTAAAAGACGGCACTTTCGCGGTAACAACAGCCGCGGCAAAAAAAGACCACCTGCAGAAGTTTATAAACCAATTAAGCGCCCTTAAGCCTGACAAGATCATTCTCGACTGCGAGGCTCTTGTCGAGGCCTGGAGAAAATTCTTCGGCGGCACCGACGCTCAAGCGGTCGTTATGAGTATCGGCGCGCGAACCACGCGGATTTGTATGTCCGAAAGCGCCGCTCTCATTAACGCCGCAACACTCGATACGGCCATGGAAGATTTCACCACCGCTGGCGATACCGGCCAGCTCGCGCAGAGAACTCTCGAAAGGTTCGCCCAGGATGTGATCAGTGTGCTGGAACTCTTCGACTGCCGGTGCCCTGTCCATGTCCTCTCCGACGGCAGCGAAAATCTTAAAAGAATAGTTTCTTATCTCAAGTCCCGGGGCATAAAGGCAAAGCTCGCTTTAGCCGACACCAGCCGCTTCGTCGGCGAAAACAAACCAACCGCCGAACAGTTATACGATTGCAGGGTCCCCATAGGCCTGGCGTCAATGGCGCTTCAAGGCCGAACGGATGAATTGGCGATCTTTAACCGCCTCTACAAAGGCACCGGCGAAAGACAGAAAGGCCCATGGTATCACAGACGAAGATGGGCCGCCTCCATAGCCGCCGCCGCTTTGGCTATCCTCGTATTGGGTTTCTACGCCGCCGACCTCGCCGCGCTGAAATACCTCGACAACCTGAAATCACACTCCGGATATGGCCGAATAGTTCGGCGCCAAAAACTCATCAAGCAAGTCGCCTCCCAGAGATTCGATATAACCGAACTGCTCACGGTCGTAAATGCCGAATTCAGCGAGGAATTGCTGCTCGACAGCATCGAGTTCAGAAAGGGCCGGGCGATAACCATTACCGGCCGGGCCAAAGACGCCGAGCAGATGTATAAATTCCAGCAGGGACTTTTAAATCAAAAACTCGTCAGCAATGTCAGGATACAAAACGCCTCCGACGATAAAAAGACCAAAAAAGTCAAGTTTACTATCGTTTTCAACTACGGCTCCTCCGCCGGCCCTTCGAGGACAAGCCTGTTTAGGCGATAGTATAAATTAAAGAATAAAAAATGCGGAATCTAACCGACAAAGACAAAAGAACACTGCGAATAGGCGGCATCTTAGCCGCCGCGATACTCGTTTTAGCGGGTTTAGTGCAGTGGGGCGAGCACTGGCGCCGTGTCAGGCGACAACTGGCCGTTGCGCGAAGCGAATTGAAAATGGTTAGTTCTGCCGCCAATTCTCGCGACGGCTCAAAACTCCTGCTCCCCGCTTTCGAGATGCCGAAAAGCCAGGCCGCACAGCAGTTCCTCTTCAGGGACAAACTCGCCGGGCAGTTCAAGGCCGCGAATATAAAAACAGAGCCCCTCCAGGTTATCCCCCCGACGAAAACTCGCAACGCCGGTTACCGGGTAATGCGGATAAAATGCGGCGGCAATTGCAAACTCGAACAGATATTCGATTTTATCGCGACGCTCGAAGAAAATCCCTACCTCGTCAGCGTCGAGGAATTCAGGCTAAAGTGCGATGAGAAAAACAGGGAAAATATAGAATTTGATTTGACGGTTTCGACCTTTGTCAGGTGACTTCGATGAAAATTGAACTTAAAAATAAAAAGACTGTTTCGATTTTACTGCTCAGCTTTGCGGCCATACTGATGTTACTGCTTCTCGTTAAAGCCGCCCGGGCTTTCACGGCCTGTTTGTCAGCGAAAAACGCCGTTGAAATCGCGACCGAAAATTCCGCACCCGACCCGAACGCCGTCGAAAAGTATTTTGCCGGCCCCAAAGAGATCGCCGAGCAGTTGAAGAAAAAAAATATGTTTTTCCCGCCCGAGCCTAACCATGAACCCATCAAAGAGGTCATGGGAATACTCGGCAACGAGGTTCTGATTCAAGGCCAATGGTACAAGGTCGGCGACAAAGTCGGCGAGGCCGAAATATTGGCGATCGAGGCGACCCAGATAAGATACCGCTGGGAGGGTAAGGAATTAACAGCCGCCCCTATCGAGGCAAGCGGCATCCGCCGGCAGGAGCGAGCGGACAGAAACGAAAGGCCCGAAGGAACCCGTCCAGCGGCTCGAGCAAGACCCGGCGGAGAAGGCGGACCCGGTCGGGGCAGAAGAGCTTTTTTCAGAAATCTCTCCGACGAGGAAAGACAAGAAATGCGCCAGATGCGAGAGCGGTTCCGCAATGCCTCCGAAGAAGAGAGAGAACAAATGCGGGCCGAAATGCGAGAGAGGTTTGGTGACAGAAGGCGCCCGAACCGATAGATAAGACAAGGAGAATAAGTTGAAAACTTCAAAATTAATAGCTGCTTTGGCAGTAATAGCCCTGACAATGGTTATAGTGTGGAGAGCGGGCCTCATTAAACCCGCGGCCGAGGTTTCTAAACTAACTGATGAAAAGACCCCGCCGACGTCGGCCCAGGTGAGCGAACCTAACGCACCCGAAGAAACCGAGCAAGCTGCGGATTCCAACGAACCCCAAAAGACAGAAGACGCCAACGACCCCAACAGGCCCGACAGACGCCAAAGACGCGGCAGACGTGGCAGGCCCGGCAGGGACAGAGACCCCAACGATCCCAACGACCCAAATGATTCCCTCCAGGCACTGAACCTAAAAGAAGTCGAAATGAAGGAGATCATCCGCAAACTCGCCGATTGGAGCGGAAAGGTCGTGATCCCCGACGAAGAGGCGATGAAGCAGAAACTGACCATATATTCATCGGAAAAATTGCCGAAAGAAGAGGCCCTTGAGATGATCTATATGGCGCTGCGCGCAAAGGGCTACGTCGCCGAGGAAAGCGGCAGGGCGATTTATATCAAGCCCCTCGAAAAGGCCCTGATAGGTTCGGTTCCGATGATAACAGCCGATCAGCCCCTCGCGAGTATTTCCAACAAGAGCCAGGTGGTGCAGAAAATATTCAAGCTCGAAAACTATAACGCCATGCAGATGGGCGACATCGTCCAGCCTATGGTCGGCGAATATGGCTACGTCAGTTCCGACGAGAAAACGGGCAACCTTCTTGTAATCGATACCGTCGAAAACCTGATGCGAATCGAAAATGTGATAAACCAGTTTGATATCGCCGAATCCGGACAGGTAGTGACGGAAATCTTCGAGATCGTTTACGGCGACCCCGCCGAGATGATCCAACTCCTCCAGATGCTTTTAAGCGAAGACGGAACCGCTCAAACCGGCAGACGCTCTTCCCAGCGCCGCCGAACAACCAGCAGAACATCCCGTGGCCGAATGACAGGCGGCACCGGCTCGGTGCCCGCAAGGTCCGTTTCCGTAGCCGCTACGGAAAGCCCCATCATTCTTATCCCCGAACCTCGCCGGAAGTGGATTATCGCAAAGGCGACCGTCGAAGATATGAAGCAGATAGCCGAGTGGATCGAAAAGCTCGACAAAAAAGACCCCGTTACCGCTGAATCCGAGACCGTTCAGATCACATATGCCGACGCGAGCGAGGTAGCGAGCCGACTTAATAATGCGCTTCAGCAGATGCCCGGTTCCGAGCTCAGGGCCAGTGTCCTCGTTCAGCCTTTGAGGCAGGCCAGGCAGGTCATGATATTCGGCCGCGAAGATATGCGAAATATGGTCAAAAAGCTGATCGCCGAGATCGATGTCCCCAGCGGCAAGTTCGAGACGCGGGTATTCGAGCTAAAGCACGCCGACGCCGACAACATAAAGGAGCAGATCGACGAGCTTTATGACCTAAACCAGGGCATTTCACCTTACAGCTACCGGCGAAGAAGCGGCGACGACCCCGAGTCGGTCAGAACCATATCATTCCCCACGCTCAAGCAGATAACCGTCATCGCCTCGCCCGAGAATATGAAAAAAATCGAAAAGCAGATCGAAGAATGGGACGTCCCCATCGATGTCGAACAAGTCAAGCCCCGGATAATCGAACTCCAGAACAGCGACCCCGTGCGAATGACGTCGCTACTGACGACCCTTTTCAGCGAGCAGACCACCGGGCGAATGTCGTTCTGGGAGATGTTTTACGGCCGGGGCCAGGAAAAGAAAAAAATCGTCGGCCCTTTATACGGCCAACTGACCTTCGAGGCCGTTCCCGATACCAAAAAGATCATCATAATAAGCAATATCCCCGAGGCATATACCGTTGTCGAAGAGTTGATCCGCGATCTCGACAGAATGGAAATGGCCGAGCTCCCGATGGTAGTCACCCTCAAATACGCCGACGCCGAGGATCTGTGCGACCAGCTAAACGCGATACTTAATGAACCCGGCACATTATCGACGCTTCGGCGAAGCCAGCGAGGACTCTCCGAGGCCCAGGTCAGTGAAAGCGGCATAATGACAAGTTCCGCCGGACAGGACAGCGGCGAATCTGCGGACGTCATAACCCCCTGGTGGGATCGATCAAGAAGCCGAGGCGGAGAGGAAATGCCCACCAGCAACCTGATAGGAAGGATAAGATTTATCCCCGTTCACAGGAGCAAGGCGATACTTGTTCTTTCGCCGCAGGAGTACCAGCAGAGTATCAGGGAAATGATCGAGCAGCTCGACCAGCCAGGCAAACAGGTTATGGTAAAGGCCATTATAATCCAGGTAAGCCACGACAGTATGACCTCACTCGGCATCAAGATTTCATCCAATCCTTCGGCATTCGGCGCGATTGGGGAAAACACCGTTACCGCCCTTACGGAAATGTCTTACGCCCAGACCCGCGGCTCTTTCGCCATCGAAGCCGGAACCGATATCGCCGCCCTCGTGGATTTGCTTATAAAGCAGACCCAGGCCAAAATCCTCAATCAGCCCACCCTTTGGACAAAGGACAACCAGGAAGCAGAGTTCTTCAAGGGAAGCCTCATCCCCTTCGTTGTCAGCACCCAGACTTCCAGCGAAGGGCTTTCCACAAAGGATTCGGTCGAATACCGTCCCGTCGGCGTCACTCTCCGGGTCCGCCCCAACATAACACCCGAAAAGGCCGTCGATATGACCATTAACCTCAGCATCTCCGAACTCGAACAGGAACTCGTCGGCGGAAATATCGCCACCAGCGAGCTGAATACCACCACTCACATGATCGTCGACGACGCCCAGACAATTATGCTCGGCGGAATACTCTTCCAGACCGACAGCGAAATTCGCCACAAAATACCGCTTTTCGGCGATCTGCCTCTACTCGGCGGCCTGTTCCGCCATACCGATAAGGTGCTCTCCAATGATGAGCTGATTGTATTTATTACGCCTTTTGTAGTCGAAGCGGCCGATGAGATCCAAAGCATCGCCGAACTCGAAGAGGCCAACGAAATGCTCGACGAGGTGCTTGAAGAACTAAATACCGCCCTCGAACGTACTGACCAGTAATAAATGTTACTTGCAGCGGACGGATTAAATCGGCACCGGTCGGACCGGTGGGGGACAATTGTTCATTTTGTTCGTTTTTATGGCCGCAGCTTTCCAAAATCCGCCAATTTTACATTGCATACCGCCTCGAAAAGGTGTATAAAGCTGTATTCCTGTACCATTGAGGCTTTTTTAAGGCCCGGCGTTCTATCAGGGCCTGTGAAATTTTAGTTACTCAAACTAACCGAATTATGGTCAATAATTAATGTAACG
>CAYNKU010000096.1:0-2634 GCA_964397865.1 uncultured Pirellulales bacterium
ACAAACGATTCCAATCACGACTGGCCAGACCCCGCCGCGATCATCCCCTGCTTCAATCCCGGCAACACCGAAGCTGCGATAGAAGAAAACCCCCTGTTCTACGATCTCGACCACACAAAGACATATTACTATGGCACTGACGGTCTTGAGCTTCTTCAAAAACGCGAGATACATTTCAACCACGCCCTAAGGCCCGCCGTCGACGCTATCTCGCCGGAGGGAAAATTCAAATTTTCGCATAAATGGCCCACCTCCGAGAAAAACGCGACCGCCGCGGTCATGATACGCGAATCCGAAGATAAAAAATGGGCCGCGGGAATCGCATGGCAGGATTTCCTCTCCGCCCAGGGCCACAACCCATGGAAATGTATTCACCTTGCCGTCCGCGTCGGCCCGTTGAAAAAAGGCCGGTCACGAACCATCCTCGGCCGAATTTACCTGTTCAAAGGAACAAAAGAAAAATGCCTTGAAAAATTTCAGAAAGATTTTAAATAAAATATGACCACTGTCATTTAAAAACAATTTTACTTTAAGAAAGATTGGAGAAAGAAAGAGATGAACACTCGCGTATTGTATAGTCCAGTTAGCCTTAGTATTATCATACTGTTTTCTATATCCGTCTATTCAACTGACCTCTTAGCCGCAGATGATTTCGTCCCTGGAATCCAGGAACTGTACCGGCTTGATCGACTCGGGTTACTTAGGGAGTCCGTCAAGGTCGCATCGATCTCCAGCTATGATCGAACAGGCAAAAATAACGACGGCTTCGGCGGGCAATATTCCTACGTGCGTAAGGAAGCCGATGGTTTGGTTCTGGCTGATTTGAAGGGCCCGGGGGTGATCTACAGGATCTGGATTTCCACGCTAACAGATGACATGCTCGAGTTTTACTTCGATGGCGAGACCGAGCCGAGCATACGCCTTAAGTTTCACGAACTCTTTTCAGGCAAACATCCCGCCTTTATTCGGCCGTTAGTCGGATATGGAGCCGGAGGATTTTTCAGTTATGTCCCGCTTACCTACAAAAAGTCATGCAAGGTTCTCCTCAGGGCCGAAAGTTTCCGATTCTACCAGATCAATTATGCGACATATCCCGAAAAAACGAAGATCGCAAGTTTCCCAAAGCAGTCCCCGGATGAATACGAATATCATTTAAATAAAGCCAGGAGATTGTTCGAATCGTATGGGACCGATATCAGTTCGTATTGTGTCCCCCCCGGCGGATCGATTGAGAGCTTCAAGTCCAAAGTCCGGCTAAAGGTTGGAGAAGCTGCGAAAATCTTCGAAATCAACCGCCCGGGAAGAGTGGTCGGAATTCGCATTTCACCTCCCGAGACCTTGGTTGATAAGAACCGCAGCGTTATCCTCCGGGCATACTGGGATAACGATAAGGCCCCGGCGATCCTTTCTCCCGCCGGAGATTTCTTCGGATACGCCTGGGCCAGACCCGCAACCAGGTCCCTGCTGGTGGGAACAGCCGATGGAGTGAACTATTGTTACTTTCCGATGCCGTTCGATAAATCCGCCAGGATCGAGTTGCTTTCGGAAAAGCGATTGGATAAAGAGATAGAGATCGAAGCAGAGGTACTGTTCGTGCCGGTTGCCCGGCGGGAGAACGAAGGCAGGTTTTATGCGATATGGCGACGAGAGAATCCTACAACCAAAGGCAAACCTTTCACATTTATAGAAACCAGGGGGCAGGGGCATCTCGTTGGATTTATCCAGCAATCGCAAGGATTCGAGTCGGGCGATACTACTTTCTTCGAAGGTGACGATCAAACGACAATAGATGGCGACCTTGTCATCCATGGCACGGGGTCGGAGGACTTTTATAACGGCGGGTGGTATGATATCCCAGGCCGATGGAATTCAAAGAGATCGTTTCCGCTAAGCGGCTGTCTCGGATATAAAAAAAACCTCGGTAGAACCGGTGGATACAGGCTCCTTTTGGGTGATAGCTATTCGTATCGCAAGAGTATCCTCCAGGCAATCGAACATGCTCCTATCGGAAATAGCCTCTTAAATGACTACTGTGCCGTTACGTTTCTATATTCGCTGGAGAGACCCTCCTGTAAATTTTCTCTGCCGTCAGTGACGGAAAGAAAAGTAATTGACTTAAAGCGCTTTGTGTTTTTTGCGGGGTGGAATATCCCAATTAGCGCGTTTTCATACCGTAATGAATCGTTTGCAAAAAAGGAAGAGATATTCGACGACAAGCCCACTCGCTTCCTTTCACTACGGGCTAAAGGAAACGATCTTTTCGGGCATCACTTCGTCTATCTTGAATGTGAACTTCCGGTAGCAGGCAAATACAAAGTCAGCCTTGATGTGATCAAAGGCCCGTCACAGGCAAAGGTGCAGTTGTTTGTAAACGAAGCGCCGGTGGGGCCGATAGTAGATATGTATGCTGCCAAAAGACAACGAGCGATGGGCGAATATGTCGGCACACTAAATCTTGCTGAAGGACGAAACAACTTATTGTTCAAGCTTGTGGGCGAGTACGCAGAATCTCAGGATATTGGTTTAGACCTTATAAATATCGTTTGTGAGCGGATAGATTAAACTTTTGTTATTTATAAAACAATTTCACTTTAAGAAAGGAAGGAAAGCTATGTACAAAAACAAAACTTGTAA
>CAYNKU010000096.1:2734-8152 GCA_964397865.1 uncultured Pirellulales bacterium
CGCCGGGCAAAACCGCTCGAATACAAAAAAGATTACGTCATTCTCGACGGCGTCAAAGGCTGGGGCCATTACGTCGGCACATACATGTGCTGGCAGAGTAACAGCACCGGCTGGTGGGGCGAAGGAGAAATTAAATTCTTCATAGATGGCGACAAGGAATTCCCCACCATCTGCGGAACCGGCACCGAGGATTATTTTTGCGGCTCCTACGGCTTTCGCAACCGCGCCGGTGACGGCTACCAGGAATATTCCACACCCTTCGTCGGTATGCCGCAGGTCATAACATCCGACGGCCACAGAAAATCCCAGACACGATTCGGCCTGTACCGATGGCACATAATGGACCCGGTAAGATTCGAAAGTGACCTCAAGGTAACAATGCAGGCACTCGGCTGGCGAAGCGGCGGAAGGTATCTGCCCCTGCAGGACGATATATCCTCGGTCGCGTACTGGTACCAAAGAGAACCCCACGCGCCGTTCCCGAAACTGCCCGACAAAGACTACCTCGAAATAAATTAACGCTGACTGAGCAGAAAAAAACGCGAGGATTAATAACACCCGAAAATCCTCGCTTTTTTTTCTGCCGGCCATAATATAAATTCCGGACACCCCTCACGCTTTTGCAATATAAGTCTTTTCTTTGTAATATTTTATGGCGGTTACTCCAAAAAAGGAACTTCTGGGATATATTCTGGGCTTGTGTATTTTTAAAGTTGTACTTGAAATATGCACGGACAGACATTTCAACCTGAATTTATTTCCGGTATCGAGCATTTTAAAAACGCCTGCAAACCGGACAAAGCCGTAAAGGCGATCGTCTGGTACAACGGTCAAAGGAAAACAAAGTATAAGGATACGGACATACGCAATCCTTTGACACACGGATTCAAATGGTAATAAACTCAAACTTTGCTTTAATATTTGTCAAAATATCCCTTTTCCATTAAAATCAGCCGAATCGTTTTATTCTGCACAGAAGGCAGGAGCAGTTAAAGTGACCCGCGAGAAACAATACATAGCTGTCGACCTCGGCGCTGAGAGCGGACGTGTAATGCTCGGCGCCGTTTCAGCCGATTCCCTTGAGCTCGAAGAAGTTTACCGCTTCGCCAACGATCCGGTTACAGAAAAAGGTCATCTTAAATGGGACATAGCAAATCTTCTTTCACGAATCGAGGCCGGACTCGCAAAGGCCGTAAAAAAAGCCGACGGCAAAATCGCCGGGATAGGCGTCGATAGCTGGGGCGTCGATTACGGCCTGCTCGACCACACCGGCGAGTTAATACAAAATCCCTATCACTACCGAGACACCCGAACCGACGGCTTAATGGATAAGGCCTTCGAACTTATGAATAAACGCGATATCTACGAAAACACCGGCCTGCAGTTCATGCGGTTCAACACCGTATACCAGTTGCTTTTCGACCGCCTTAACGAACCGGATGTCCTCGCCAAAGCTGACAAGCTGCTCTTCATCGCCGATCTCGTCTCGTACCACCTCTGCGGCAAAGCCTACGCCGAATACACCCTTGCCAGCACAAGCCAGCTTATGGATATGCGAACCGGCAAATGGTCCGAAGAAATTTTCAACAAACTCATCCTGCCGATAAATATCATGCCCGAAATTATCGCACCGGCAACGATAGTCGCACCGCTAAAACCCGACATCGCCTCTCGCCTCGGCTGCGAACCGATCCCCGTCATAGCCGTCGGTTCGCACGACACCGCTTCCGCCGTCGCCGCGGTACCGGCAGGTGCGGGCAACTGGGCGTACCTCTCGTCCGGAACATGGAGCCTACTCGGCGTCGAAATAGCCAATGCGATTATCAACGATAAAACATTTAAACAACCGTTCACTAACGAAGGCGGAATCGAAAATACGATTCGCCTTTTGAAAAACGTCATGGGCCTGTGGCTAATCCAGCAGTGCCGAAAAAAATGGCAAGAAAATGGTCTTGATTTATCCTATGCCGATCTGGCGAATATGGCCGAAAAAGCCGAACCATTCGCCGCATACATCGACCCTGATCACAGCGATTTTCTCGCTCCCGGTGATATGCCCGCAAGAATTAATCAATACCTCACCCAAACCGCCCAAAGCACCATCGACGACAAGGGCCAAATGGTAAGAGTCATACTCGAAAGCCTCGCGATGAAATACCGCAGCGTCCTCGAAGCCCTCACCGCCGTCACGAACAAACCCATTGACCGTATCCACATCGTCGGAGGCGGCGTGCAGAACGAACTTCTCTGCCAATTCACCGCAAACGCCACCGGCAGAAAAGTAATTACCGGCCCCGTCGAAGCGACCGCTATCGGCAACATCATCACCCAGGCCGTCGCGACTGGTCAGATAAATTCACTCGCCGCCGCAAGAAAAATTATCCGACACTCGTTCGATTTAAAGGAATACCACCCCGAAAACCAACAGCTCTGGAACGAACAGTTTGGCAAGATTAAATCTGTTTTTGAGAAAAGTAATAGCTAAAAAATATGCCTGATTCGATCTACAATATCGAAAAAAAACTCGACAGCTTCAATTATGATGAGCGGACAGATGCTCTGAGTAAACTGTGCGAAATGGCCCGTCGTAGTGAAATAACCCTGCCGGCACCAACAACCGCAACCAATATGCATTGCCACAGTTTCTTTTCCTATAACTCATACGGATATTCGCCTTCTAAATTCGCCTGGCTTGCCGGAAAAGCCGGACTCGCTGTCGCCGGCGTCATCGATTTCGACGTCCTCGACGGCGCAGATGAATTCCTGCAAGCCGGCCAAGCTGTCGACCTGAAAACCTCCGCCGGCCTGGAAACAAGGGTCTTCGTCCCCGAGTTTTCCGACAAGATCATAAATTCCCCCGGCCAGCCCGGTATCGCTTATCATATCGGCGTCGGCTTCAACCCCAAAAAACTCACCGGCTGGGTAAAGAATTTTCTAACCGATCTGAAAAAAACCGCCCAGCACCGAAACCGCGAGCTTACCCAACGCGTCAATAAATACCTCTCACCCGTCGAACTGGATTTTGAAAAAGATGTTCTGATTCTAACGCCCTCGGACAACCCCACCGAAAGACATATCTGCCTCGCATACGCCCGCAAAGCGGCGGAAATTTTCGGCGACAAAACCAGGATGGCCAAATTCTGGACTGAAAAACTCGCTATCGATATTAAATCTTCCGACCTGCCCGAATCCCGCGAACTGCTAAATACCATAAGAACAAAGACTATCAAGCGCGGCGGCCCGGGCTATGTCCGGCCCGACGCCGGTGCGTTCCCCACAATCAGAAAAACCAACGAGTTTTTCCTCGCCGCCGGCGCAATACCCACCCTCGCCTGGCTCGACGGCACAAGCCAGGCCGAAAGCAATCCCGAAAAACTCCTGCAAGTAGCCGTTGAAAACGGCGCCGCCGCGGTCAATATCATCCCCGACCGAAATTACACCCCCGGCGTCAAGGACGAAAAACTCGCAAACCTCTATAACTTTGTCGACGCCGCCGAGAAGATGCGCCTGCCCATCATTGTCGGAACGGAAATGAACAGTCCCGGCCAGAAATTCGTTGATTCCTTCGATACCCCAGAACTCTCGCCGCTGGTACCGGTCTTTTTAAAAGGAGCATACATCGTTTACGCCCACAGCGTACTTGAAAACGCTTCAGGCTTAGGCTATACCAGCCAATGGGCCGGAAAGAACTTCCCATCCGCCGCCGAAAAAAACCAATTTTACCACGAACTCGGCCGAACAATTCAACCCCGATACGAAAACAAACTCACCGGCCTCGATGAAAATATAACCCCCGAACAGATATTGCGAAAGATCAGATAAAAACCATGCGAATTCCTGAAACTCAATACGCCGTACAGCTCACAGCACCGGATAAACTTATATTAAATAAATCCAAAAAGATCATCCCGCCCGGCAAACACCAGATCCTCGCAAAAGTCGAAGCCGTGGGCCTGTGTTTTTCAGACCTCAAACTGCTCAAACAGTTCTCGAGCCACGTAAGAAAAAGCGAAGTCATCGCCGGAATCGAACCGGAAATACTAAAACATATCTCCAGCTATGTCCCCGGCGACGCCCCGACTGTCCCCGGCCACGAAGCGGTCGTTACAATCCAGCAAATCGGCGAAGACGTAAAGAACTTCGAACCCGGCGAGCGTTACCTCGTTCAGGCCGACTACCGCCCGCTGCGAACCGAACAATCCAACGCCGCCTTCGGTTACAACTTCGAGGGAGCTCTCCAGCAATACGTCCTGTTCGATGAAAGAATAATAACCTCACCGCAGGGCGAATCCTTCTTAATACCCGTACCGAAACATCTAAGCGCATCAGCCGTCGCCCTCGTCGAACCATGGGCGTGCGTCGAAGATGCCTACTCCTGCACGCAGCGGCGATGCCTCAAAAAAAACGGCAAACTGCTGATAGCCCCGGAAACAAATATCGACCAGACCGCGATTACCAATTTCCTAAAATCCGCCCCGAACCCATCCGAAATTACCTGGCTTGGCGACTTAATTCCCCCGCCGCAGCTTGATGTAAAAAAATCAGCCGACATTTCCCTCGCCGCGGATTCTTTCTACGACGATATAATATACCTCGGCCACCGCCCCCGAACCATCGAACAGCTCTTCGCAAAACTCGCCCCCCATGGCCTTTTCAATATCGTCCTCTGCGGCGGCAGACTCGACAGAGACATAATCACCCCCGTCGGCAAAGTGCATTACGGCGGCATCCGCATAATCGGCACACCGGGTTTCGATCCCACCGATTCGATAAGTTACATCCCTGCCACCGCCGAAATCCGCCCCCACGACAATATCAATATCGTAGGCGCCGCCGGCCCCATGGGCCTGATGCACGTGGTAAGAAATATCTGCCTTGGCACTAAAGGAGTATCTCTCTTTGCCGGCGACGTCGATAACAAAAGAATGGCGGCACTTACAAAGATCGCCGCCCCACTCGCGAAAAAAAATAACGTTACATACCAGCCCTACAACCCCGCAAAAAATTCGATCGACAGGAATTTCGATTACACAGTCATAATGGTCCCCGCCGCCGAACTCGTCGCCGAAGCGGTCAAAAACTCATGCGAAAAAGCCATCATAAATATCTTCGCCGGTATCGGCGCGACAGTTACCGCCCCGATTGATATTGACAGCTATATAAGAAAAAAGCTATATTTTGTCGGTACAAGCGGTTCGACCCTCGAAGATATGAAAAAAATGCTCGACAAACTCGTCGCCTCCAGGCTCGACACCAACGTTTCCGTCGCGGCCGTCTGCGGCCTTGAAAATGCGCCCGAGGGAATCGCCGCCGTCGAAAATCGCTCGATAGCAGGCAAAATAATTGTATATCCGTCATGCAGGAACTTGCCGCTGATGACACTAAAAACTTTGGCAAAGAACCACCCGGAAATCGCCG
>CAYNKU010000097.1:0-1432 GCA_964397865.1 uncultured Pirellulales bacterium
TGGTTATTCTTACCGCCGACTCATCTTCCGTAACCATTAGCATTTTTCCCTGACAAAAACAAAACTTTCCTTAATCTGCTTATAAAAAGTTTTAAAACAACCACCATCCCTGTCATTCCCGCTCTTCCCTGTCATTCCCGCGAAAGCGGGAATCCACTCTTTAAATCAGCATCAGCCGAAGGCTGAATCCTCAGTACGCTACCCGCTCCACGCTAATATTCGCTCCACGCAATACGACATACGATATACGACATACGATTTAATTATCTCAGATTTAACCGCCCGCGTCGAGAGTTTTTTTACATTTCCAGCAGGCAATTAAATGCCCCTCGTAGTCACCGTACCGCTCCAGCGTCGGCCTTTCCCGCCTGCATGTCTCTTCCGCCTCTCCGCATCGCGGATGAAAGGGACAACCCGCCGGCGTAGCTATCGCATCCGGCACCTCACCGCCAATAGTGCCCCTTTTGGTTCGCAAAGACGGATCAACCTGCGGAATCGCCGACATCAAAATTCGCGTATACGGGTGCAGCGGATTGCGGTAAAGCTCCTCGGCATCCGCCTGCTCGACAATCACGCCCATATACATAACCGCGATAACATCGCAGAAAAACTCCACAACCGCCAGGTCGTGAGCGATAAAAAGATACGTCAGGCCGAATTCGTCCTGCAGGTCTTTCAAGAGATTCAATATCTGCGACTGTATCGAAACATCCAGCGCACTCACCGGCTCATCGCAGATAACCAGCTTAGGCTCAAGTACCAATGCCCTCGCCACCCCGATCCGCTGCCGCTGCCCGCCCGAGAACTCGTGCGGATACCGGTTGATATGTTCCGGCGACAATCCCACCTTCGAAAGCAATAGCGCGACCTTCTCCGACAACTCGCCCCCCGATACCGCCGTATGAACTTTCAAAGGCTCACCTATTATATTCCCGACCGTCATTCGCGGATTCAATGAACCATACGGATCCTGAAATATTATCGAAATTTCTTTTCGCAGTTGGGTCAGCTTCTCACCTGCCGCTTTCAATACATCCGTATCCTCGAACACTGCCTCCTCCGCCGTCGCCGGTATCAGCCGAGCTATTGTCCTCGCCGCCGTAGTTTTCCCGCACCCGCTTTCGCCAACCAGTCCCAGCGTATGGCCCCTGCGGATACCGAAGCTTATCCCGTCAACAGCTTTGACATAGCCCACCGTCCTGCGAAGCAGTCCCTTCCTTACCGGAAAGTGGGTCTTGAGCCCGTCAACCTTAAGCAGATAATTGTTTGTGTCCGCCATATCTCGATTCATAATCCTTGAATTTGTAGGCGTTTCCATAGCAAAAACTTCCGTAGGGTGGGGTCTCTACCCCACCTTACTCTTACAAAAAACCTCGCAGGGTGGGGTCCTTACCCCACCTAACTCTTACAAAAAACCTCGTAGGGTGGGGTC
>CAYNKU010000097.1:1532-8146 GCA_964397865.1 uncultured Pirellulales bacterium
TTACCCCACCTGACTCTTACAAAAACTTCCGTAGGGTGGGGTCTTTACCCCACCTTGCCTTGTTTGCGCTCACCATATTTCGCTTCATACCGTTTATACTCTTCTTCACTCTCATAACCCGGCGCATACCAGCACGCGACTTTCCGCCCCGCCTCAACTTCCCTCAACCGCGGCTCTACCGACCGGCACCGCCCGTCACTACGCCCTATCGGACAGCGCGGATGAAACTTACACCCGCCGGGAAAATGCAGAGGATCAGGAACGGTCCCCGCGATCGTGGGCAGCCGATCTTCCGAAAAACCAAGCCTCGGCAAAGACTTCAAAAGCCCCTGCGTATACGGATGCAATGGCCTCTCGAAAAGCTGCGAATTCTCCGCAACTTCGACTATCCGCGACGCGTACATCACCGCCACATCGTCGGCGCGCTCCGCCACAACGCCAAGATCATGCGTTATCAAAAGTATACTCATCCCGTTCTGCTCCTGAAGCTCACTAAGCAAGTCCAGTATCTGCGCCTGAGTCGTTACATCAAGAGCCGTCGTAGGCTCATCAGCTATCAAAAGCGACGGATTACAGCTAACCGCCATAGCTATCATAACTCTCTGCCGCATACCGCCCGATATCTGATGCGGATACTCCATAACCCGCTGACCCGGCGCGGGTATCCCAACTTTCCGCAGCATCTCCGTCGCCTCCGCCCACGCCTGCCCCTGATCTTTTTTCTGATGCAGCGTAATAGCCTCGACGATCTGATTGCCCACCGTATACACCGGGTTAAGGCTCGTCATAGGCTCCTGGAATATCATAGCGATATGATTTCCGCGAATCGCCCGCATCTTCTTTTCGCTGATTTTAAGCAGGTCTCTTCCGTTGAACATTATTTTGCCGGATACGATCTCCCCCGGCGGCGACGGTATCAGCCGCATTACAGAAAGTGCCGTTACGCTCTTCCCGCACCCGCTTTCACCGACAAGTGCGAACGTCCTGCCTTTCCTTATCGCAAAACTAACATCGCCCACCGCCCGCGCAACACCATCCTCGACAAAAAAACTCACGCTCAACCCTTCAAGCGACAATAAAACATCCCTTTCCATCATCGGGCCCTCCTCAGTCGCGGGTCAAGCGAGTCCCTAAGCGCATCGCCGAATATATTCAGCGCCAGCGAGATAAAGAATATCGCGAGTGTAGCAGCTGTCATTTGCCACCACACCCCACGCGAAAGCTCCACTCTCGCGTCATTTATCATTGCCCCCCAGCTCGGACGGGTCGCTTCGCCAAGACCCAGAAAACTCAGTATCACTTCGGCATGAATAAATCCCACGAAGCGAAGCGAAAAGTCGATAATAACAAGGTGAAAAACATTCGGTATCAGGTGCCTGAAAATAATTCGCCTCCCGCTGCATCCATAACTTTTGGCGGCTAAAACATATTCCTTTTCTTTGTGTTTTATCACTTCTCCCCGAATCAGCCGACAAATTCCCACCCAGCTCGTAAGACCTATCGCCAGATACACTGAACTGATACCAGCAAGTTTATACCCGAAAAGTGTTTTGTCTCGCAGCACAACCGCGAAAGCCAGTATCAAAAGAATATAAGGTATCGAGCTTAGAGTCGAATAAATCCAGACAATTACCTCATCGACAACCCCTCGGCAATAACCCGCTATCGCCCCCAAAGGAACACCTATTGCCAAACTGATAAAAGATGCGCACAAAGCAACCGTTATAGAAATTTTTGTACCGTAAAGCATCTTTCGCAAAACAGATTGCCCGAATATATCCGTGCCGAATATATTCTTTGAACTTGGATGCTCGTACTGCCGCCCAACCTCCTCGGCCCACCTGATCGGCCCGACCTGCCAGTCGATCAACTCCGCAAAGTAAATAAAACCCGACAGCAGAAAATAAATAACTATCACCCCGAAACATACCATCGCAAATTTGCGCCGCCTGAGACGTCGCAAACCGTCCATCCACAGGCTGCTGCCGCCGCCCTCCTCCCGGGCCAATTGTTTTTCTCGATTCTCAGTCAAACGAAACCCTCGGATCCACCCACGCATAACAGATATCGGTTATTACATTAAATATCACGAAAAGTGTCGCGCTTATATACGTCATCGCATTTATGACAAAATAATCCCGCGATCCTATCGCCTCGATCATCAAATACCCCAAACCCGGTATGCCGAAAAATCGCTCCAGAAGCAGAGAACCCAAAAACAAAAACGGTATTGCCAGAACCACCCTCGTAATAATTGGTATCATCGCGTTTTTCAAAACGTGCTTGAACAACACCCGCCTCGTACCAAGCCCCTTCGCAAAGGCCGTCCGAACATAATCGCTCCGCATCTCATCGAGCATAACCGTGCGATAAAAGCGAACATTCGACCCCAGCCCTGTTACTATGCCTATTAATATCGGAAGCGCGATATACTCGGGCATGGATAAATCCGGGGAAAAGAAAACAGGAAAAATCCCTAATTTGTATGCAAAGAAATACTGCCCGAAAAGAATAAAACTCAAATAAGGTATGCTCATCCCGATAACACAGACAACCACGCCCAGAACATCCCATACCGTCCCCCGAACAAACGCGATAATAAGCGACAAACTCACCGAAATTATTACCACCCCGAAAAACATTGGAACCGTCAGCGCCAGAGAAGGCCACATCCCCCTTTTGATCTTGTCGATCACCGGCTCACGATCACGCGCCCTGCCGAAATCGAATGTAAGAGCGTTCTTGAAATGATTTATAAACTGACTGTCCCACGAAAGAAACAAAGGCTTATTCAAACCGTACTCCTCACGAATCTCGTCAATAGTTTCCTGCGTTGCTCCTTTACCAGCAAGTTCAAGAGATATGTCACCCCCAACTAAAGTGAATAACACAAAGGTCAGCAGCAAAACACCCAACACGATCGGTATCGTATATAAAAACCGTCTGATAATATACGTGGTCATTTGATCTTCTTCAAAAGCTCCTTATATTCCGCTCGCTTTTTCAAATCGACCCTCCGATATTTGGATAATCCCTGCGTAAAAACATTAGGCTTGAAATTCCTATACCAGTCATGATGCAACGTATACGCAACACGATGGTTCAAAAATGCCGCCGGACAATCTTCTAATACTATAAGCTCCATCTGCCTGTAAAGTTCGCATCGCTCCGGATTATCGAACATCACCGCGATTCTTTCATACAATTTATCGAACTCAGGGTTCGCATAATTAAAACTATTTGAACCTGGAGCCCGGTATTTACTGTAAAACGATTGTAATAAATCCTGTGCATCCGGCAGCGTCGCCCCCATACGCGATGCAAACATCTGCAGACTCCGCGTATGAAGCTTCTCCCAGTACGTCGGCCCATCCATAAAGTCAACCTCGATTTTCAGACCCACCGCCTCTAACTGCCTCTTTAGAAACTGACCGTATTGACGAAAAAAAGTATCCGTCCCGGGCAAACCAATTTTCAGTATGGGGAGCTCGCCGCCATGAATTCCTCCGGCCTCTTTCAAAAGCTCCCTCGCCAGATGCGGATCATAACGGGCGTAACCTTTTTCTCTTATATTCGGATCGTATGCCGCCATAACAGGAGGTATAACTCCATGCGCAACATCGTCACGACCGTTCCTGAATAACTCTATGAATTTTTCACGATCAATGGCGTGGCTTATCGCCAAACGCAATGGCTTATTCTCCCCAAGAACAGGGTCAAGCATATTAAAGCCCAAAAAGAAAGTCGTCGGATCCATAAAGCTTTTCAAATGAATATTACGTGCTTTCAGTTCCTCCGTCAATTCACCGGCGCCGGCAATAGCCTCATTCCAGTTGTCCTTCGGTATCGCGCCCGAATCGATTTTGCCCTGTAAAAACAAAAACCATCGAGGCTGATCTTCTTCTATGATCGTCCACACCACTTTGTCTGCAAAAGGCATGATCTTGCCCGCGTCATCTAAATAGCCCGCCTCTAAATCACCCGGCTCCCCCTCACTCGGATAAGGCTCACCTCTGAAATTTTCATTTCTGACAAGCACGATATAACTTCTCCGACGCCACTCCCTGAGCTTATAAGGCCCCGTACCGACAGGATGACTTATAATATCCCTGCCGTAATACTCAACCGCCTCTTTCGCTACCGGCGCCGTCGCCGTATCAGAGAAGGCTTTGGTAAGTAACTGAGGCCATGGCCTCTTTAATTTAATCACAAGCGTATAATCATCAGGCGCTGTAAGACCTTCAATCGCCCGCGAATAATCCACGTCGCTGCGCTTCTCACACGTCTTTGTATATTCGCGAAACTCGTCAAGCCCTAAAATTTTGTCATCGAAAATCGACCAGTTCTGGCTGACGTTTTTTATATTGGCGATTCGCTTGATACCAAAAATAATATCTTCAGCCTTCACCTCCCTGCCTTTGCCGCCCGGAAAACACTCGTCATCCTGGTAATATACCCCCTTTTTAAGCTTTATAGTGTATGTAAGCTTATCTTCGCTGATCGCAGGCATATCCTCTGCCAAAAGCGGTACAAGCTGATAAGGCCTTTTGAGAAAGTGATACTGATAGAGCGGCTCGAATATCTGGCTTTTTATCGTAAGGGCCGCAAAGTTACGCTGATCACCCGGATCGAGCCCCGTAAGCCTCATGGGAAGCGCATGATAAAGAACCATTTCGTTTGGTTCTTGTTGTGACGAAGAATCTCTACACCCCGAAACAATCGCCAGAAAAAGAAAAAGGAAAAACAAAATTGAAACTTTGCGGGTCTTCATAAAAGCAACTCTCCTTAGTTCGCTTTCCACACCCCCCTCTCTTTACCACCCGAACTTTCAACTATCACCCGCACTTTAGGTATTAGGCGGTGAAGGCAGATCAACAGGCGACAGCCGTTTCTGCCCGTCACTGGTCTGGCCGTAATCAAAATTCAGCTTCGATGCAAGCTGGCCCCGCGTAGTCCCGTTGCCGAAAAGTCTGCCGTGCTCATATTCAAGGGCCCGGAAATCCTGCTGCTCGATCGCCCTTTTGATAACCGATTGCGGCAGACCAAGCATCCTGCTTATACACGAACTCTCGACCTCCACCAGAACCGAAGCAAGCTGCTTTTTCTGCGCTTCCGTCAGACTGTCCGTCCCCTCGATATAACGCTGCATCGCGTATGAAAAAAGCTGACCGAACCGACGTGCGAAAGCCGCCTTGTTACTTCCAGATGAAGATGTCTTGCCGCTGAGAAGTTTCAATATCTCCGCGTCGACGATCTCATATTCCACCGTCCAGTCCGCATAGCTGGCTATACGTTTATCAGCCGCCTTAAGAAGCAGCCCCCCCGCCTTATCACCCCTGATATTCGCCGCGAACCGCCCGATCTGTACCAGCACATGCGGCACAGCCGAATCCACGATCGCATCTAATTTACTTACGATCTCGTTGGTCAACCTCAAATTATCCACACCGCCGCCGCTCAATTTCTCCGCCAGGCCATCGTTGGTTACCGCGTGAACCGCCCAGTACTGGATGGCCTTACTACTGCTGCCAAACCGCTCGATCGCCAGACTCGCCAGCCGCGGATCCTCAAGCCCGTCTATGAGAATAAGAAGATTAAGCGCCACCCTGAACCGCTGCTCTTCGGTCTCAAGATTCGCGGCACTCTTAAACGCGTTGGAAACATGCTTGTAGGCCGATTCCGAAAACTGCGCAGCATACTGCGCCTGGGCACTCTCTGTGTTCGAACTGTTTCGCGATACAAGAACCGTACGAATCTTGGCTATCGAAGCAAAATTCCTCGTATTTACCAATTCACCGACCTGCTCGAAAACAAACTGATCGATCATCTTGAAATCTGCTTCATCAAGAACCCCCTTATTGCGAACAACATCGATCTCTCTCGCCTCGACAGCTTCAGACACCGTCGTCACCGACAACAAAAAAAACACCGACAGCGCCGCAAAAACAACGTATTTCACCTTCATTATGATTCTATCCCTCAAAAACCTATCAGATTCCGGCCAATGCAGCATCCAGGATTCTCCAGATTAACCTCAAAACCCCGTTATGTCAAGTTAATTCGCCGCGCACTGCGGCCCTTATCTTTAATTCGTCAACCCAAACCCCTTTCTTTACTAATAATTAAGGGTAGCTCTAATAATTGCTTTTGAGCGGCAAGTAGAAGATTTTTGTATTCCGCCCAAGGAAGGAAAATGCAGGCCTACTGGTGGGTAGGTCGAGTTTTCCTGACGCCGACCGGAATCAAAAAGATTCGCTTGACCGCCAAAATGAATTTTTAGAGGTACTCTTCACCACTCCTTTAATCTATACTGCACAAAACCCGATAATATCTGGTATAATATTCAGAGTGCCAGGACACTATAAAAATGAAGACAAACTCTAAAAATTCAAACTTTCAAAGCCCCGACCGTTACTTTCAAAGCCCCGACCGTTACTTTCAAAGCCCCGACCGTCAGGGAGGGGGTATTCCCAGACCCCGACCTATTTCCACCGTCAGGAAGGGGATAAAAAAAGTTCCTATTGCGCTAAACTTAATCGATTTTTAGAGGTATCCGGGATTTTTTATGACCGATTTCCACATAAAACCCGTCCGAAGCGACCCTTTAAGACTGA
>CAYNKU010000098.1:0-8014 GCA_964397865.1 uncultured Pirellulales bacterium
GTGTGTCGCCACAGCCACAGCGGCGCCATCACGCCCTCGCACTGCGGCCAGAAGAGCTTGGCCGCATTGGTCACTTCGCCCGTCCGGCTCAGGTCCGTGTAGAAGCCGCCGAACTCCTCGTCCCAGCCGTGCCGCAGCCCGAAGTCCATCATCTGCTCCGCCCGCTCGACCAGCCAGTCCTGCGGCCTATGCCCGTGCACGCGCAGCAGCAGCCACGCCCACTCCATCTGATGGCCGGGCTGCACCGAGTCGCCGCGGTGCTCGGGGAAGTCGCTCCAGTCGTCGTGGAAGAACTCGGGCAGGCAGCCGTGCGCGTGGTCGAAGAGCTTCTCGTCCATCAGCCGGCAGAGCTCCAACGCACGCGCCAGGTATCGGGCATCGCCGCTGACCTCGCCAAGCCCCAGCAGCGCCTCGACCAGGTGCATCTGGCTGTTCTGCGTGCGCATCGGGTCGGGGCCGGTCCAGTCCCGGCGGAAGCGCTCGCGGTAGCCGCCGCGCTCGGGGTCGTAGACGCGCTCCTCCAGCACGTCGAAGGTGCGGCGGGCCATCTCGAGCGCCCCCTCGTCGCCGAAGGCCCGGGCATACTCGCTCAGCGACAGGATGGCGAACGCGTGGCCGTACGTCCCCTTGTGGGGCTCAATGGGCTCTCCGCGCCGGTCGACCTCCCAGAACCAACCATCGTGCTCGGTGTCCCAGAACTTCCCGAGCAGGAAGTCCAGGCCGTGCCGGGCGGCCTCGGAGCACCACTCGGACCCGCCGAGCAGGCGCCCCTGCGAGAAGTTGTAGACCAGGCGCGTGGTCGCGACCAGGCTCTTGCGGTCCGGGTCGGTCACGCGCCACTGCCGGTCGAGCTGCGGGATGTAGCCGCCGCATTCCCGATCCAGCGCGTGCTCGTACCAGTGTGGCAGCACGTCCTCGAGCGCATGCCGCCGGAAGGCTTCGGCCGACAGGGCTTCGTCAGGTGGTTGCCGCTTCACGATCTGCCATCTCCTTCTCCCACTTGCGCCCCCAAAACGCCCTCACCGCACTGAGCACTGCGAGCGCAGCCGAGTCCGTCACCATAAAGATATAAACCTCGTGGCCCATGAACTTCGCGTCGAGCTTTATGTCGGAGAACCCCAGCAGCGGGGATGTGACGGCCAGGAATACCAGGAACAGGAACGTCAGGTTGAAGGCGGAGGTCTTCCCCGCCCTATCTGCATGGAGCCAGAGCCTGAGCCAGTTCCAGACCAGGATAGCAAAGACCGCCGTGAACGCGACCGAGACGCGCATGGCGCCTCTGCCCCAGCAGGCAACCAGCAGGATTCCGGCAAACACCGCCAGCAGGATGATCCTGATGCCCTCCCAGCGCAGGAAAGCGTCGCCGCCCCCTCCGGTGAGCAGATTGCGCGCCACCTCTCGCGCCCTCTCCCACCCGGTCCGCCGGGGCATGCGCAGGAGGCGTCGGCCCTCCTCCCGGAGCCATTCCTGCTCCCATTTGAGCCCGTAGCGCAACTGCAGGAAACCCAGCAGCACGCCCGCCCCCAGGAAGACCAGCCCGGCCTGCGCTTCCCCGCCTCCGAGCGCCGTGCTGATCTGCCAGTAAGCGCCACCGAACCACAGCCACATCAGCACGAGACTGCCCGTCTTCACCTTCTGGTGCTTCGGCGCCAGCAGCCATAGGACAGGCGCCGCGATGAGCACCGCGACCGCGGCCCGCAAGACAACGAACAGGAAGCAGACGTGGCAGGAAAACACGGCCGACCAATCCTCGGGCACAAGGAGGGCCAGAGGAACAGCCACGACGGCCACGGCGGCAAGCACAGACCAGGGGATTCGGCCGTCCTTGGACGGCTCCGTTGCCCCACTCGTTAGTTCCGCCATAGCAATGCCCCCCCGCCCCATGCCTCCGATCTCAATCACAGAATCGCAAGCGTCGCCAGCGAAGGCCACTGCCTCAGAAAGCGAGCCACACCGGGCTGGACCGCGCAACCTGGCCGTCCTGGGCCTCGACCCGGACGTAATAGAAGGCGAACGGCCCCGGGCTGCGCGGCGCGTCCCCGATGCAGTGCGAGGGCGCACGGAACTTGTCGGCAAGCTGCGGGAACAGCTCCCTGTAGGACGGCATGGGCCCCTCCGCTGCGCGCGGGTCATGTCCGCCCAGATGATACGGCTAGGTCCCGCCAAGCGCAAACGGTTGAGTGGAGCGAGGACGACGGGCGAAGTGAGAAGTGTGAAGGATGAAGGCAGAAGTGACGGCGACAACGAATAACGAATAACGACAACGGCGAGTAGGAATAGGAGTAAGAGCAGGAGTAGGAGCGGCGCCCTGCGGGCGAGTGACAAGTGACAAGTGGCGAACGGCCAGAGACGAGCACGAGCGATTCGTAGGGGCACGGCCCCTCGATCCGCCGTACGGCGCGACTCGGGACAAGCGCGCCGTGCCCAGCAAACACGAGTAGGAGCAGGAGCAGGAGTAGGAGGACGGCTAGAAGCTGTAGCGGAGGCCGAGGTAGACGTTGTTGTTCCGCTTCATCTGCGCGAACTGCGTGTGGTCCTCGTCGCCGACGAAGACGTTCGCCCCGCCGTCGATCCGCCACCGGTCCGTGATGTCGTAGCTGACGTAAGGCCGCAGGTAGGCGTCGTCGTCCGAGGGGCTGTAGAAAGCGAACAGCTCCAGCCGCAGGTCCTGGTTCATGAGCAGCTTGGTCAGGCGCAGCGTCAGGACGTGCCGGTTCTCGTCGGCGCGCGGCGAGCCGGCGGGCAGGCTGTGGCGATAGGCGCCGTAGTCCGTCATGTGCTCGACATAATACTGCACGCCCACGCTCAGGTCGGACGCGATCGAGGGCAGGTCCTGCGCGTAGCCGAGCAGGAAGCGCCATTCGCCGTTGCGCACGAGAGGATCGTCGCCGCCCCGGTCGTCGCGGGAGTCGTAGTAGCCGACCTCGACGTTCCCGATGCCCATGGCGAGGGGGCCGCGGGCGCTGGCACCGAAGACGTCCAGGCGCGGAAACGTGAACTTGCCCGATGTGGCGTCGATGCCGGCCGGGCTCTTCCAGAAGCCGCGGTAGGCGTAGCCCGCCAGCTCGTAGCTGCCCACGTTACGGTAGAGGCGCAGGGCCACCTCGTCGTCTTGGAACCACTCGGCCGGCTCGTCGGTGCGGATGCGCACGTCCTCCCCCACGCGCTTGCCCGCGAGCGGGTTGAAGTAGCTGAGCCGCTTGCCCGTCACGAACACGTCGGGGTCGAAGTGCGGGGAGTAGACCACGTTCACGTTCGCCAGGTCGCTGAACAGGCTGACCTTGATCGCGTCCGAAGGCGCCTTCAGATACTCCACGTCGCGCCCGATGAAGAACGACTCGTAGTCCTTCGGGAACAGGTCGTTGATGAAGATCAGGTCGCCGGTGCCCCAGGTGAGTATCTGGCGGCCGAGCTTGACGTCCAGGAACTCAGCAGGTGAGAAGGAAGCGTTCGCCTCGCGCAGATTGATGCGGGACTCGCGCAGCACGAAGTCCTGAAGCAGGTCCGCCTTGAGGCCGAACTGCACGGGCTCGAGGAAGGGATCGGACTCCAGTTGCAGGCGCGTCTCGCCGAGGGTGAACTGGCGGGAGTGGTGACGGTCGTGCACGGTGCGGTGGCCGAGCCGCGCTTCCCAGAAGCCGTGCAAGGGGACCGGGAGGCGTCCGAGCTGCTCGTCCAGCCGCTCGGACCAACCGGGGGAAGGCTCTTCCGCAAAGGGCGCCTCGGGCGGCCCCATCTCCGGCAACGGCGAGGGCGCCGGCTCTTCTTCCTCCGCCCCTTCGATCTGGGGCAGGGGCGGCAGGCCGGGCTCCTGCTCCTTAGGAGGGATGATCTGGGGCAGGGGCGGCGTCCCGTCCTCGCCGGACTTCTCATCGGGCGCGGGGACGATCACCGGCAAGGGCGGCGCTCCGTCGCCCGCCCGAACCGCCGGCGCAAGCGACAGAAGCAGCGTCAGGATGGCCGATGCAGCCCCGAGCCGGAACCTCATCTCAGATATTCCCGCGGCGCCTTGCGCAGGTAACGCTCGGTGAAGATGTCGTCGGGCAGATCGATCCCGTACTGAATGTCCGAGTACTCGGCGACCGTGTGGGCCGTCTCCGGTCCCTGCTCGCGAAGGTCGCGCATCTCGGCCCGCGTGGCGGTCCAGTAGCCGTCGATCTGCTCCATCTTCAGGACGTGATACTCGCGGTACTTCTCGCCCGTCTTGTCGTAGTAGTATGCGTGCAGCGGCAGGAAGGTGGCGCGATGGATGTACATCTCGTAGTAAGAGAACTCGACCAGGCCGGGGTCCTTCGGGGTGTTCTTCAGGACGAAGTAGTCCTTGGTGGTCTCGGTCAGCTCGTGCATGTCGTCGGCGATGCTTCGCCCCGAGACGTCCTCGTAGAAGAAGTGCGAACCGACGAAGCTGGCGCGCTTGTCCGTGGCGGCGATGCGGTTGACCAGGTCCAGGCCGGGGTTGTAGAGCCAGCGGTCGTCGTCCTTCTCAGCGTGCTTCCAGACGAGGAAGACGGTGCCGCGCACGTCGACGGGCCTGAAGAAGTAGGCGTAGGACTTCTGGTCGAGGCCGCCCTCGACGTTGCGGCGCAGGATGACGAGTTCCCGCTCGCCCCGCACGCGGCCGTCGGCGTCCTTGATGGTCATCTTGACGCGCGCCCGGCCCGTGCCTCCCTGGTAGTAGGCCACCTGGTTTGCCTTCTCGACGATCTTGTCAACGCCGGGAATCTCCTCGCCCTCCGTTTGGGCGGAAGCCACGACGACCAGAACCGGCAGCATGGCCGAACACAGCAGACAGACTACGGCGAGCGACGTACTCGGACTATTCACGGTTCATTCCTCCTTGCCTTGATCCGAACCAGCTCGTTCCTCGGCCAGCCTCCTGCACGCCCGCCGCCTGGAGATGAAACCGCACGCGAAGACCAGCAACGGCACCGCAATGACGGCGAACCACGTGAGCCTGTTCCAGCCGACGCGGAAGTGCGAGTGGAACGTGAGCGCCAGGAAGATGACGGCCGCAATGGAGGCCAGCACGCAGGCCGCGCAGTTGCAGGTCACGCGGGCCACGGTCAGGCGCGCGAAGAGCGGGCCGCTGAGCAGGTTGAGCAGCGCCGGCAGAAGCAGCAGCGTGCACACGGCCGCCGCGCCCAGGATGCCGGCCATGAACATCCCGACGGTCTTGTAAGGCACCAGGGGCGCCGCCAGCAACGGCAGGAAGCCGATGGCCACCACGATGGCGTTGCGGCTGATGGCCCGGGCCGGCTCGCCGAAGATGCCGCCCCTGGCCCGCTCCCAGGACCCGGCCTGCTGCACGGCGTGTCGCGAGCGCGCCAGGAAATGAATGGCGAAGTCCACGGCCAGCCCGAGCGTCAGCGACGAAAGCACCGCCACCGGCATGTCGTAGTCCTTCCCGACCAGCCCGATCAGGCCGTAGATGAGCGCGATGGTGAGCGTCAGCGGGATCATGCTCAGGGATCCCCAAAGCGCCGAATGGAACAGCACCGTCATCAAGATCAGGACCACGAGGAAGCTGCCCGCAAACGCCTGGAGCATGCCGGTGACCATCTTCCTCTGCCAGACGACGTTGATGTAGGTCAGGCCGAACCAGCGGTGCTCCAGAGGTACCGGCGGGGCATTCTGCGCCAGGAAAGAGTCTACCTGCGCGAGCACGCGCTCCATGTCCCTGTTGTCTCCGCTCTTGAGCTGGAGCCAGAGGTTGGCCCGTTTGTAGTCGGGCGTAACGAAGTGCCAGAGGTCGTCGGGGGTGTGGCTGTTCTGGAACTGGAGCAGGCAGTTGGCCACGCCGGCGCTGGTGTCCGGCACGGAGAAGGCGCTCTCTTCGCCGCGCAACTCCTTGTGCACCTTCTTGACGATGTCGACCACGGAATTGCTCTTGCCGACGACGGAGGCGGCCCGCCCGCCATCCGCACCAACCAGCGCTTGCTGGAGTCGCTCGATGTAGCGCAGCAGATCGGGCCGCTTCAGCGGCTGCTGTGCCAGCAACTGCTCGACCTGCACGGCGGCGATGGCCTCGTCCCAGGCAAAGGAGTCCTCGAAGGACGCGGCGTCGCGCCTCGCCTCGGCCCGCTGCACGACGGCGCTGAAAAGGTCGTCCGCGGCACCGCCGGCCGCACCCGCCGTTGCGGAGTCGACGATTCCGATTGCGTCATCGAAGACGTGCTCCGCGGGCTCGTCGGGGTACTCGGCCTTGTACTCCTCGGCCTTCTGTCGGATTCTCTCCCGCAGCGCGTCTGCCGTCTCCGCCACGCCCCGTTCCTCCTGCGTCGGCGTGAGGGCCAGGTATGCCTGGTAGGTGCCGGCAAAGTGCTCGTTCAGCACGCGGTCCGCGACGCGGATGGGGTGGCTCTTCACGAACCACTTGGTGGGATTGTCATTGATGCGAATCAGGCTGATGCCGTAGGCCGCCACCGCCAGCACGAGGAAGGCGGCGGTCACGATCAGCTTGCTGCGGCGGTAAGTGAGGCCCCCCAGCCAGTGCAACAGGCGCGTCAGAAGGGAGCTGGGCGCCTCCTCCGCGTGCGAGACGCCGAAGCTCGCCAGCCGCCGTTCCGGGATGAACATGATGTAGGCCGGGACGAACATCACCGTCAACACCCACGCCGTCATGATGCCGAGCGCCACGAAGACGCCGAAGACCTGCACGGGCGGGATCGGCGTGAGGGCCAGCGAAGCAAACCCCGCCGCCGACGTGAGGGACGTGTAGAGCATGGGCACGAAGAGCCCGTCCATCACCGCCAGGCACGTCGCCCGCCGGTCCCGCGTGGCCTGGTAGCGGTCGAAGAACTCAGAGAGGATGTGGATGGCGTCCAGGACCGCTATGGGCATGATGAAGATCGGGATCATCGAGCTCATGATGTGCACGGTGTAGCCGAGGCCGATCAGCAGGCCCATGGTGCAGATCACGGACACCAGCGCGACGATCATCGGGCTGATGATGAGGATCGGCTTGCGGAAGAAAACGAGCATCAGCAGGAAGATCACGAGCATCGCCAGCGGCGCCGATACGGCCATCTGCACGAACATCTCGTGCCCGAACGTGTCCTCGGCCACCGGCAGCCCGGTGACGTGATACTGCTCCGGCCCGCCCAGCTCGGCCGTCTTCTCCTGAAGCCGCTGGGAGACCTTGTAGGATATGTCCTTGTCCGTGATCGGCAGGTAGATGCAGACGGCCTGCCCGTCCGCGGAGACGAGGGTGCCGTTCAGCAGCGGATTGTCCAACGCCCCCTGCCGCACGGCCAGCGCCTCTTCACGCGTCCGGGGCAGGGGCTCGGACATGAGATAGGAGAACCGCACGGTGCCCGGCGCCCCCTGTTCGATCTTGTCCACCGTGGAAGGGGCGAGCAGATCGATAAGGACGACGCCCTTGACTCGCTCGCCTTGTCCGGCCCCGGCCTGGCGCCCGGATTCGGCGCCCGGGAGGGCGGGAGGCGGCGCCGGTGGCTCCGGAGTGCCGGCGCCGCGCGTCTCGGGCGCGGTGCCCGGGACTCGGGCGGGCTCCAGGCCCTCGCCGCGCAGCGTCTTGGCGAACTCGGTCAGCTCGTAGATCTTGCGGAGGGAAGCGGGGTTGAAGACGCCGTCGGGGTCCTCGTCGTTCACGATCCCGAGGACGATCATGTCGTGGACGGCGAACTCCCGCTTCATCTCGTCGTGGAAGACGCGCGCCGGATCGTTCCCGGAGAGCATGTTCTCCGGGTCGGTATCGACGTGGACCCGCGGCATGAGGGCCGCCAGGACGAGCGTCACGGCAATCATAAGCGCCGTGATCGCCTTCGGATGGTCGACGGAGAATCTGACCATTACTCCCCCGGAGAACGCGGAACGGCGGCGCCGAACGCCGGCGGCCGGCCCTCTGTATTCTGACTTGCCCCGCCAAGTCGGTCAAGCGAAGTGCCCGTGACGGAACGGCTGGACCCCGGTAGAACGGCAACCCCTACGGCCAGCGATGCCAGCCTGCGCCCTGTCGGCGCCTCTCACGGGAAGAACTGGCGGCAACTGCGCA
>CAYNKU010000099.1:0-2605 GCA_964397865.1 uncultured Pirellulales bacterium
GCCCTGGCAGCGGCGGGATTAACCTGAAGCTGAAAAGGACCCTGGAAACCTACCCTGTAAAGCAAATCCCGAAACAGCCGGGCTCGGCCGAAAGGAGGAATAAGAATTTTCATCGCGTAAACACCGCCGGCTTCCAGCGGACAACTCCCACCATCGGGTGATTCGATACCGAGCACTTTCACACGATAAACCTGTCCGGCAAACCCACCCCCGACGAAATTTTCGATAACCAGGCGAACATCGAATCGGCCGCTGTCGCCGACAGGCTGCACCTGATAGAAAACTTCGGTCCCCGCCTCGTAGCGAGCTATACGTATCGGCCGATGCAATTCGGCCGCGCGAAACTTCTCCGCGAGGGCATTACAAACTTCAACCGAATATTCGTCAGCCATCCATGCTTCCCGAAAAATCACGAAAACAAATTACATTTCGATATCACTTAACATCTCGACAAAGCTCATCTTGTAAAACAATACTATTAAAACACCCGCGTAAACCCCGGCCAGTAAATCATCGGCAAGAATACCCCAGCCCGCCGGCAGTTTTTCGAGCTTCCTGATCGGCCAGGGCTTTACGATATCAAACAACCTGAAAAGTAAAAAACCCGCTATAGTCACCACAGTAACCCGCCCCACAGAGACAGCACTTGCGATTAAAAACGTAACCGCCTGGCCGGCGAATTCGTCCGCGACAATTTCACCGGGGTCTTTATTGCCCGTTGCTTCTATTACCGCCGGCGCAAAACAAACACAAACCGCCGAACCCGCTGTCACCAAAGCCGCCATCGCCGCCGCAATAACAAAAGTGGACAAACCACAGCCGCCCAAAACGGCAAAGATCACCGCCGGCAAAACCGAACCCGCCGTCCCCGGCGCAACCGGCAGCCTGCCAAGCCCGAAACACGATGTAAAAAACCTTTTCGTCATTGCTGAAAGTTTACCCGCAGCTAAAATTAAGTCAAAGATTATAAAAGTCTCTAAGCACAGATTTTTTCAAGCCATTTAAGACAGAACCTGTCCGTCATACCGGCAATATAATCACATACGCTGCGCTCGAGGCCCTGTTTTTCAGATAGCTTCTGATAATACACAGGCATCTCGCGGGGCCGGCTACAAATCGCCTCGAAGATTTGCCCCAGCCACTTTTTAACATCGTTTGCCGTCTTAACAAGCGACTCATGCATATAAAAGTTCCGCAGCAGAAAATCCTCGAGTTCAGCGAGTTCTTTTTCACTTTCAGCCGACAGAACGATCAAATTTTCACTTCGGCCGTAAACATCGTCAACCGTTTTAACCTGTGCCTCTTCCAGTACCTTTTTACTCGCGTCGATACAATCGCTTACGAGTTTTTCTATGATCGCTTTTGCCGTCCGCGTTCTCCTGACAGCGGTATCAGCAATCGCTTTTGCGTTTATCAGGTTCTGTGCAAGAGCAAATATTTCGACCTCTTCCAACTGCCCCGCCTCGATCAACCCAGCCTGCATACCGTCCTCGAGGTCGTGACAATTATAAGCGATCCTGTCGGCAATATCGGCCGCCTGGCCCTCAAGCGAACAGTTCTTTTCGCTGAAACCTTCCGCCTGAGGCTCATCGTAAGTACTTCGGTGCATGGCAAGACCAAGACGCGTTTCGTACATCAAATTCAACCCGCAAAAATCCGGGTACGGATGTTCGAGCAGGGTAACTATTCTAAGGCTCTGGCGATTATGCTCGAATCCGCCGAATTGGGCCATCAGACTATCAAGGGCCTTCTCACCCGAATGGCCGAAAGGCGAATGACCCAGATCATGCGCAAGGCATATCGCCTCGGTAAGGCTTTCGTTAAAACCGAGCGCCTTGGCGATGGTCCTGCCGATTTGAGAAACTTCTATACTGTGGGTAAGCCTGTTACGATAACTGTCATCGAGACCGGGAGTAAAGACCTGCGTCTTGCCTTCCATTCGCCGAAACCCCTGGCAATGTATTATCCGGTCACGATCACGTTCGAAATCCGAGCGATAACTGTGCGGCTTTTCAGCGAACTCTCGACCCCTGCTCAGATTCTCCCGGACCGCATAAGAGATGATTTTTTCAGACATATTCACAAACCGGGAAGACGGTATTCTTTACTGGTTTCTTTCAACTGCTTATAAAGTTCGCCAAGGCTCTGACTGATAACTTTCGTATCGCTGCAAACGCTCATAAAATTCGTATCACCATCCCACCGCGGGACAACATGAATATGCAAATGTCCCGGCAGACCCGCACCGGCGCATCGGCCAAGATTCAGGCCTATATTAAAACCGTTCGGCTTTATTGTCAGTGAAAGAGCTTTTTGAGATTCCCGGACAAGTTTAAATAACTCGAGCATCTCGGCATCTTCGGCCTGCTCGAGCTCGCCGAAATGCCGCACCGGTGCGATCAGAAGATGGCCGTTATTATACGGGAAATGATTCAATATGACAACCGCGTGTTCCGTTCGCCAGAGGACAAAATTCTTGTCATCGTCTTCAGGTCTCTTGAGGTTATGACAGATAAAACACTCTTCGATCTCGGTCAGCCTCTGGATATACTTAATCCGCCACGGCGCCCATAAATTCTCTTGTCCCAACCGCTTTACCTCCCCT
>CAYNKU010000099.1:2705-8007 GCA_964397865.1 uncultured Pirellulales bacterium
CTTAATCCGCCACGGCGCCCATAAATTCTCTTGTCCCAACCGCTTTACCTCCCCTTTTCTTTGTCATCTTTCGGCTTCGCCCACTCCGGCGTTTCCGGCAGTTTATCAACTGCAAAAGCCACTAACTTCTGATCGATCGACACACGAGGATTCGCGCCAATAGCCATCGGAATCTTCGCGTCGAATTCAACCGTGTACTTGTGCTCATAAAACTCCAGCTTACCCGAATCCATATTGAACATTTCACGGCCGCTTCCGGTAAGGCTGCGCAGCTTATAGTTCCTTAAAAAGCCGAAAGTGCCGGCCATCTGGAACCTGCCTTCGTAGGGAATAGGCCACGTATCGGAATATGATTCACTGGGACTGTAAGTGGACTTGATTACAGCTATTTGCCCTTTATCATCATCCATAATCTCACTGAAAGTATACTCAACATCTCTTGCCTGAAACAAGACCATCGGCGTAGGCACCGAAAGTTTGGATTTCCAGCTTTGGCCCACTGCCACCCCTTCAGCCGGTCTTTCAATACTCGAAACCGAATCCCATAAAAACCATTGAGTCGCTATATAATCGCCTATCATATCCTGATTCTTGATCCGCGCTCCAGACCCTGTGCGAAATGCCTTTTCGCCGATATTCTTAACCATGTCGTACAATTGAGAATTGTCCAGTATCTTGCCGGTAGGGCCGACAGTAAAAGTATAACTCTGATCTTCAAATCTCTTGACGGCATCCTTGCCTATAGGAGTCATAGCCGAAGAGGCCTCTCGCAGCGTAAGCATATCCGCACACTCAGCCCTGATAGTAGTAACTCCGTAAGGATCCACTTCAACAGGGGTAAATGACATGTATATATCCAGCGTTTCGGCAATCTGCTTTATCTTGCTGCCCCCAAGATCATCAGTCGTTGAAGGATCCCAATCGATCTTAATAAGCCTTGTAGAGACGAACCTGTAATACAAAGGTTCGTCCTTTTTGAAATCGACCGTCAAATGATACTTTTTCCCGGGTTCGGCCTGTTCGGCTTTCTGCGGGGCATCGGCCTTCGCATCTTTTTGAACCTGGTCAACCGGCATATCTTTTTCAACTGCCGCGCCGTTACAGCCCACCATAAAACTCATAAAAACAACCAATGCAAAATTTAACAAAGTTTTCAATTTCATCCCTTTCAATTAAATACCTGTCTCAAACTCAAGATAATACTATTTTATCTTTCGGATATCAAAGTCCCGTTTCGCACTCATCACCAAAACCACTAAGTCGGCATTTTCCTCCTTTTCGGACAGAGGTTGAGCGATAATCCATTCGACATCGAGCGCCTCGGAATAACTGGCCACTTCGCAGTTATTCAGGTCCATTTCCAGTCGGCCCTTATATTCTCCCGTGCTGTCAAACATCTCGGATATATCGATACGCTGCTGCTCTTTATGCAGCGCTTCAGCCAGCTCCGAAGTAGGAATAGCTTTCATTTCCACATCCGCTGTGCCCCCCTTAATATCCTTAACCTCGTAAGTCCTCTCATAACTTTTCGAACCAAGCACACCAAACTCGAAGTTCCTCGTATTTTTCCAGTTCTTGCCCGCCTTCATATCTCTTCCACAGACATCCGGCAGCACCAGGCTGCTGTGCCGCTCTTCGATACTTTTGTCCGAGAGCAGCCTCGAAGCGGCCCTGTTCGTTGCTGCCGTACCTTTGACCAGCGACCTTATCCCCGAAGCATCGACAACCTTCGCGCCCTGCTCGCCCGGGGCGATCCGTATCGTGTAGCTTTGACCGATTAGTTTTGCCATGGCACTTTCAACATCGGTTTCTCTTGAACTATCGAAGTCCAGGATAGTCCTGCCCTTGATTTCGGATGAGTATTTCAAGGATTCGATAGTGACCTTAGCTGTCGTATTACCCTCGGCGTCGATGTTTTCGGTCTCCTGGGTGAAGACTATCTCGGTCTTCGTGATATTGCTGCCTTCCCGAAAGGCGGGATCCTTGGGAACTGTCCCCGTCCACCTGACACTCTGCCTGGCGTCGGTCACCACCTTATATGTGGCCGGCCCCTCACTCGCACAACCCGCCGCTACAAGCAGCAATCCCGAAATCAACAATATCGTCAGATTTGAAATTTTCCTGCTAACCATAGCTATATCCTTAAGTTTTATTATTTTTTCGTTATCCAGCAAATTATTATAGGAACTTGCGTTTCAAAGACAATCGATTTTTCTTTATTTAACACTCGTTATAAGTTAAAATCGGCTTTTTAAGCAATTTAGTTTACTGGTTTCACATAAGGAAGGAAAAATCAGATGAGAAGCGATACAGTAAAAAAAGGGTTCCAGAGGGCTCCCCACAGGAGCCTGCTCCACGCCTGCGGACTGACCGACGCAGACATAAAAAAGCCCTTTATCGGCATTGCCAACAGCTTTTGTGAGATAGTCCCCGGCCACGTCCACCTCGATAAAGTAGCCCAAACCGTCAAAAACGCCGTCCGCTCCGCCGGCGCAACACCTTTTGAATTCAATACCTTAGCCGTCTGCGACGGTATCGCAATGGGCCATACCGGCATGAAATATTCCCTCGCCTCCCGCGAAATAATCGCTGACTCGGTCGAGACAATGGTCCGTGCGCACTGCTTTGACGGACTGATCTGCATCCCGAACTGCGACAAGATCATACCCGGTATGCTCATGGCTGCGGCAAGACTCAATATCCCAACGATCTTTGTCTCCGGCGGACCAATGGCGGCTGGCAAAACCAAAAACGGAAAAACCGTTGACCTCATCAGCGTCTTCGAAGCGGTCGCCGAATTTAACGCCGGCAAAATCGACGAAAACCAGTTAAACGAATACGAAAACACAGGCTGCCCCACCCAGGGAAGCTGCTCGGGGATGTTCACCGCCAATTCCATGAACTGCCTCTGCGAAGCTATCGGTATGGCGCTTCCCGGCAATGGAACCATCCTCGCCATCAACCCCGAAAGAGAGAACCTCTATAAAACCGCCGGCAAACAAATCATCGAACTTATCGAAAAGGACATAAAGCCGCTCGATATAATAAACGAAAAGTCAATAACCAACGCCTTCATCCTCGATATGGCGATGGGCGGTTCGACCAACACCGTCCTGCACACACTTGCCCTGGCAAACGAAGCCGGCATAGAATACAACCTCGACCGGATAAACGCTATCTCCGCCCGCTGTCCCAATATCTGCAAAGTCTCGCCTTCGAGCGCCTTTCACATGGAAGATGTCGACGCCGCAGGAGGCGTCAGCGCGATCCTAAAAGAAATCAGCAAACTCAGCGAACTTCTAAATACTGACTGCCAAACAGTAACCGGCAAAACCCTCGGCGAAAACATAGCCCCCGCCGAGATAAAGAATACCGACGTCATCCGCACCCTCGACAACGCCTATTCTAAAACAGGCGGCCTGGCAATCCTCCGCGGCAACCTCGCCCCCGACGGCTGCGTCGTAAAAACCGCCGGCGTCGCCCCGGCAATGCTCACCCACACCGGTCCCGCCGTTATCTTCGAGAGCCAGGAAGACGCCTGCGAAGGTATCCTCGCCGGTAAGGTCAAATCCGGCAACGTCGCCATAATCCGCTGCGAAGGGCCAAAAGGAGGACCCGGTATGCAGGAGATGCTCAGCCCCACCAGTTACATCATGGGAGCGGGCCTGGGCGAATCAGTCGCACTGATAACTGACGGAAGATTCAGCGGCGGAACAAGAGGAGCCTGCATAGGCCACGTCAGCCCCGAAGCCGCCGTCGGCGGACCCATCGGACTATTAAAAGACGGCGATATTATAGAAATCGACATCCCCGCAAACAAAATTAACGTTAAACTCTCCGACGCCGAACTTGCCCAGCGAAAAGCCCAATGGAAACCCCCTGCCCCGAAGATCACCACAGGCTATTTAGCCAAATACGCCGCAATGGCAACCTCTGCCGACACCGGCGCCGTCCTGAAATGGTAGTTTTAAAGGATAGTTTATCTATATAGACAAATATCTTTTGCTAAATGGTAAAAACTGTGGGAAAAATCCAAAAGCCAACTTGTTATATTATCGCCGGCCCTAACGGTGCAGGCAAAACCACATTTGCCTTACGGTATCTTCCTGAAATCGCTAAATGCAGCAATTTCATAAACGCCGACCTCATCGCCCAGGGGATTTCTCCTTTAGATTCTCTGGTGGCTCAATATGAAGCCGGTCGAATTTTTCTTAGGGAAATTCACAGCAATATAGAACAGCGAAAGGATTTCGCATTCGAAACCACGCTGGCGGGAAGAAGTCATATAAATTTATTCAAAAGACTCCGCAGAATAACTGGTCGTTGGTTCTGTTCTTTCTATGGATACCGAATGCAAATTTTTCAAAGAGTAGAATACGTGAACGCGTAGAACACGGAGGACATAATATTCCTTCAGACACGATTTATCGACGTTTCCCCCGTTCGATATACAATTTTGTCAAGGTTTATGCCCCGCTGTGCGATAAAGTGTTCTGTTATGACAACTCAAAACCTAAGCCTGCTTTGATCTTCGAACAGGATAAAAAGGGGCGTAAGATTTTAATTGACGAAATCTATCAAAAAATAATAAGATACTCTAATGACTACAAAACAAACAAATAAGATGGCGATACGTGCGGAAAAAACGCTTGGTAAAGCAGTACGGCAGGAGTTTAAACGAAAAGCCTTGCTCGGCCAATACGTAGTGATTAACCGTAACGGCAGGGCCTGTCGAATCTCAGCTCAAGAAGCCCTGAAAATTGCCAAAAGCAAGTCTTAATCGTATGAACGAAATTATTGTAAGTTTTTTTATATCATTTCTCTGTGTACTCTCCGTAAGGAGCCCATAGGGCTGTGGCTAAAAACAATAAAAACCGCTGGTATATCGCCGGCCTGCACTTTGAGTGCCTCAAATGCTCCGCCTGCTGTTCAGGGCCCGATGCGGGGTACATCTGGGTTACAAACCCCGAAATCAAGCTGATCGCTGATTTCCTTAAGATATCCCCAGCCGAATTGCGAAAAAAATATTTAAAACGCCTCGGCATGCGAACAACAATCACCGAACAGTCTCAAACAAAAGACTGTATATTCCTGCAAAGATCAGGCGATACCAAACAATGTGTCATCTATCCCGTCAGGCCCAATCAATGCAGAACCTGGCCCTTCTGGACAAGCAACCTCGCTTCGCCCAATGATTGGAGCGCCGCCGCCCAAAAGTGCCCCGGAATAAACAAAGGTCCGCTGTACACATTCGAGCAGATAGAAAAACTCAGAAAACAGAAAAAATGGTGGTAATATGTCC
>CAYNKU010000100.1:0-7888 GCA_964397865.1 uncultured Pirellulales bacterium
CTCCCGAGGTGGGGACTGGGGAGAGACGGCGCAGAAGGCTTACGGGGTCTACACGGACGCGGACGGAGTTGTCCAGCGCACGAGCGATTCTACCAAGCAGGATACGGTGGACTTGTTGGGTGGGTACTACCGGAAAGTAGCGCTGCAGGTAAGCGGGGTGACAAGCGAGGCGCAGGCCGGTAAGGCGTTGGACCTGTGGCTGAATGAAAACGCGAAACCTGGCGATGTGGGGAGCTTTACGGTGCGAGGCGGGGTGTGGAAACCCCAGGGGCTTTTTGTACCATTTGATGAGGTTGTGCCCGGTACGCTAGTACAGATCCGAGAGTGGCGGGCGATCGAGGCTTCCCTGACGACGGATGACTACAGGGACAAGACAACGACGTTCTTGTTGGCGGGGGTGAAGATAGATGAGGATGCACGCACGGTGGAGTTAATTCCACGGACGCCGGGGGGCGTCTTTACTCGCTACCTGGCGCGCTTGACAGAATTGGTCAGATAAATGGCACTGAAGTGGCACGATAAGGTCACGATCGAGGGCATTAAAACCACGCCATCGGAGTGGCTGAGAGATCATTACAGGGAATACACAGCGCCCGACGCTGCGCGGATCCTGAGTGATCTCGGGGTGGGGACGATCACCAGGAGTGGGATCCGTCACCATCTCCGCGACAAGCTGGGGCTGCGCTACGGGCAAGGCGCGCACCTTCCACGAAGCACCGACCAGGATATACTAATAGACGAGACTACGACAGCCTGCGGAATTCGGACGCAGGCCGTCATCGCATATCTGAAACGGGAAACCCCGGCGACGCTACGCCAACTATCGGAGCGCTTTGATCGGAGCGAGTCGACGATCGAGGAGCTGCTCCTCGCGATGCAGCGGCTGGGGTTTGGCATCACACGTGATGAGCGGCGGGTAATCCTGCCCGACGTGCCGGCGGTGGAGTACCACGGTAGCCCGCTATTTGCTCGGGGAAAGAGGGCCGAGATTAGTTTTGCAGTTGTGAGTGACACTCACGCCGGTAGCCGATTTGAGCAGGTGAGCGCCCTACGTGACTTCGTGCATGTGGCCCGGGAGGAGTACGGGGTCGAGCACATCCTACACACCGGGGATTCATTTGCTGGGCTGGATGTTTATCGGGGTCAGCAAACGGAACTGTACGCGCTCAACGCGGGGGAGCAGGCCGAGGCGGTCGCCAACAACCTCCCGGATTACCCCGACCTACAATACTACATGCTGGGGGGCAACCACGATTACAGCTATTTCCGCCTGGCCGGGCTGGATGTGAGGGAGTTGCTCAGCGTGAAGGGGCGAGACGACATAACGCTCCTGCCTTACGACGCAGCCGATGTCCCTCTGTTGCCGGGGGTGGATGCGCGGCTGTGGCATCCATCGGGCGGCCCGGCCTATGCCCTTAGCTATCGGGGCCAGAAGTATGCCAGCCAGTTGGCCTTCGATGAGTTGATGGAAATCACCATGGGGGAGAAGCCCAAGCCGACAATCCGGCTACTCCTGATCGGCCATTTCCACGTGTGCTTCCTGTTTGATCAAGGGCCGATAACTGTCTTGGGCACGATGTGCTTTGAGGGGCAGAATAGCTATCTCAAGCGCAAGGGGCTGATCCCCTATGTCGGAGGGTGGATCGTGCGGTGCAGATTTGTGGATGGGTTTCTGCACCGGCTCACCCCAGTGCGTATTCGCTATCGTGAGATTGAGGACGATTGGCGGGGGTGGTGGTCGCAACGTCAGGCGCGGGAGCGAGAGATCGAGGTTTTTGAGCCGATCTTCTCTCTTGAGCCTGAGCGGGAGGATTGACGCTGGTCAATCTTCGTCGTCAGGACTGACCATATAGGATACGGAACGTTCTTTCAAAAAGTGAGCATATTCCAATAGCTGCTTGCGTTGCGCAAGAGGCAGGCTACGGGCTTCCTGCTCGATTGATCGCAGCAAGGGCTCCTTGCCCTTGGCCGGCTCGTAGTAGCTGGCGAGGGCCAGGATGATGTTCGGGTCATCTTCAAAGTAAGCTGCTATTTTCAGACAGCGCTTTTGCGATGGTTGGAATTGGTTGTTGAGGACGCTGCTAATGTAGGAGCGTCCGAAGTCCAAGGCTTCTGATAAGCTCGTGGCGGTATGCCCAAATTGCTTGGCGCGGCGCGTGATATAATCGGCAAGATCACGATAGTGTTCCATGCTGCCCTCCCCGGTTTAGGAATTGTATTACTGTGTATGATACCACAAACGATGTCCCAAGTCAATAGGGTTAGGTTCCTAAACATATAGGCTATACTGTTGACATTGTACAGTTCAGGTGGTATAATCTACAGTGAGGATGAGAAAGTAAAATGTTACTCACTGAGGCGATCAAGGCGCTCTGTATAGCCACTCGGGCGGAAGGCCGGAGTCCCAGGACAGTGGAATCATATCGGCAGAAGTTGGGCCCATTGGTGGCGTTCCTGGGAGACGTCTCGGTAAATGCGATAACCACCGATGATCTGCGGCGGTTCATCAGTGGACTGATGGATCGCTCCACGTTGTATCCTGAGCATCCTCAGCACAAGGAACGTGAGGGACATCTCTCCCCATTCACGATAGAGAGTCACGTTCGTAGTGTCCGCCGGCTGTTCAATTGGCTGGAGGAAGAGGGCAGGATAGAGATCAATCCGATGCGGCGGATCAAGACGCCGAAGCCACGGCGGAGAGAGCCGAAGGGGATCACTGAGCAGGACTTGCTGGCCTTGCTGAGGACAACGGAAGAGGGGACTCTCATTGACCTGCGGGATCGGGCAATGATGCTCTTTTTAGCCGATACGGGCTGTAGGGCAGGGGGGCTAGTTGGCTTGCGGGTTCAGGACGTAGACATAGAGGCTGGCCTGGCTGCAGTGACCGAGAAGCGCGGGAAGACGCGGCTGGTGCCGTTCATCGAGCCGACGGGGGAGGCGCTCAGGGCGTGGCTGGCGGTGCGGCCACAGGACAAGGGCCCCTGGGTGTTTATCGGCCTGGCCAGTCATTCGCGCGGCGCGTTGACGCCCAACAGTGTGCTACAGGCGATCAAACGCCGGGCAGAGAGAGCAGGAGTGACGGGGACGGTCAATCCGCATGCTTTCCGACACACATTCGCCCGCCAGTTCCTGCTCAGCGGTGGGGATCTGGCGACGTTGTCCGAATTGATGGGGCACGAGAGCGTAGAGGTGACAAAAGACTACTACGCGATTTTCACGGTGCGGGAGCTGCAGGAGATGCACCGACGGCACAGCCCGGTGAGGCAGTTGTTGGGAGATGAAGATGAGTGATGAAGACTTGTCAGACGAGAAAAGCATGGTACAATTGCGGACTCTGAATCCGTACGTGGGGGTTCGAATCCTCCGCCCCCAGCCTGAAATACAGCAGATTCTGGCTGGTGGTGAAGAGATGATTCAGCCCCACGTCGTCACACCGGTGGATTGGGCCTTCGCTCCCGAATGGCTCACCATGGACGAAGCTTGCCGGTTGTCCGGCTGGACCCCCGACGCTATGAATGAAATCGTGGAAGCGGGGGGAGTGGACCTGAACGGAGATGAACTGATCGAGCGAGGGAGCCTCTTGGAGTTCCAGGAGGCGGTGGCGCTGGTGTTGCACTGGGATGATTAGGCGAGATTATAAAGCGAAAGTGCCCGACGGGTAGTCGGGCGCTTTTTGTTTCAACCATCATAGGCCAGATCCAGGCTGAGGAGACTTTCCTCGGGATGCCATTGGCCTGGATTCTGGCGCATTTTTGACCGTGCGGCCCCCTCTAGCCTCTGGCGGAGCTTCTGGATCTGGCGGCGAGTACGGATCACCCAGGGCTCTGCCTTCCAAGCCCTAGCTCCGCCCCCCCAACGGTGTACTGTGTAGCCATTCTCCTCGCACCATCCAATCGCCCGCTCCAGATCAAAGCCAGCGCTCTTTGTCTCAGAGTCGATGGGGATGTCCCGCCGTTCCTCTGGCTCACGACGGAGCTTGGTCACGATCACACGTCCATCTGGCAATTCTGTGAAATCAATGCGATCTGGTAACGCCATTCTACCCTCCCCGGTAGCTGTCATATATAGAACGAATTTCGGGGAGGATTTGTGCAATTGGGAAAAGGGTCTCATGCTTTACGAGATATGCGCTCACAGGCAGGCTGGAGCGCTGCGACAACGCCCTCAGCGATGTGGTTAGCCTGAATCAGTTCCATCATCCACCCTCCGGGGGAATAAGATGTTGATCAGCGTCGCTGGCAATGGAACAGCAGGCGAAGATGAGTATCCCCACTGTTCCTCCAACAAACAAGCCAACTAGCCCGCCAATGAGAAATCCAAGCCAGAACATCACTTACCTCCTTAACTCCAGCAGATCAGGAGAGCCGGATCTGCGTAGAGATCGCCCACCTTGACGTCCAGGTGGAGATGATCCCCGGTACTGGTGCCGGTGTCATCTGGCCGGCCGATCTTCTGCCCGATGGTCACCTGATCGCCAACCTTGACATAGATCCCGCTACCCTCGACCAGGTGAGCATAGCGTAGCAGGACCTCACGCCCGTCGGGAGCAGTGGTACGGATGCGCGCCTGCTGCCCGAACCAAGGCTCTGCGCTGTTGTATCCCGCTACGATTACCTCCCCCGCTACACAGGCGAGGAGTTCGTCCCCGTATTGAATCCAGGATGAGCGTAGATCCAGCCCGTTGTGATAGTAGGTATCCCGCCAGCGGCCAAACACGTCGGTGGTGTAGGGTGGCTGATGGGTGGTGGGAGGAGCGAGGGTGAATCCAGCCTCCTTCAATCCATAAGCCAGCAGGCGGCCCTGGAGCTGGTACTCGTTGTCATATTCCAGCGGCCAGTAGATAGCCCCGTCGTAGTATTGCGCGAGGAAGTCCTGAAGGCTGCCGTCCCACTTGCCCGGGTCGACCGCGATCACTCGCCGCATGTCCAAGTCGCCGATACCAGAATCGTCGGCACTCCCACCGATTGTCCAGCGCTCTTGCTCCCAGATCATCTCCACGATGAGGCAGACCAGGGCGGCGGCGGCATCTGGTGGCATCAGGACGAAGGTACGCTCGTACTGCTCGCGGGGAGTCCCACGTGGGCGATCTGTGGGATAAGCAAACGATGTGCCTGGATGTTCCAGCGTGTAGGCGATGAGCTTTTGCGCCACGCCCGTCCCGCTCACGTCGAAGTCCGACCAGGGTGGGCCGTAACTGCCCCAGGTGAAGAGGGTGGCACCGATGACGTAGTCGTCTTTTTGTAGTTCCTGGTCATACCACACCAACTGCCGGAAGTAGTAATCGGCCTTGTCGGATTCCCCATCGTGATCGCGCCAGAAGTCACCCAGCTCGCGCCAGGTCCCGGTCTCCCCATCCGGCGGGAGTGGGCGTACCAGGGGATCGATACCGCACTCGGTGATCACCAGCGGTATATCTCCCAGCCCGTTCGGGATCAGGTGCTGGCGGTAGACTTTGCGGTAGCGCAGCGTGGTCCAGCCCTCATCCCCCTGATCCTCGTTGGGGTCAAGTTGATGATTCCCCGTCATCCACCACATCCAGGGGCAACTGTACTCGTGGAGGCCCAGGATGGCCTGATATTGCTTGGCGGCCTGGAGGGCTGGCAGGAAAGCGGGCCAGAGAGCCAGGTCCGGTGTGCCGGTGGCGAAGTTTCCGATCACGCACTTGAAACCCAGGTCAGCCATCAGCCGCATGCGCTCTATCTCGAGCTGGGCATACCAGTCCATTTCCTCGTCCAAGTTCCACACTGGCTCATTGTGTCCTTCCCAGTACGTGATGTAAGGATTGGATTGATAAGTCTCCAGTTGATCCTGGACGAACTGCTGGGCACCCTCCAGGGGTGTCTTGCCCGTATTGTATTGAAGTTGAGCATCATAGTCGGCTTGATGTTTGCGCCCAATCACCAATGTCCCATCGGGAACATCGGTGGCCATGCCCCATCCTCCCACCAGCTTGACCACGGCCGGCTTGGCGGCGATGTAGTCAGCCAGGTCATCCGTGCCACGCAGTACGTGTGGCCCTAGTTTGGTGGCGCCGGCGCCCGGTGGTTCTGGAGTTGGGGGATCGGGAGTAGGATCGGGTGGCTCACCGTTCACCACGACCAGCTCTGCATCATCCCAATAGGCGTCGTTGTGCTTGAACGCCCACCTGGTGATGCTGCGGAGGAAGACGGTCACGGTGTCGCTTTGGGCGACGGCCTCCACGGTGAGGGGTTGGACATAGCCGTTATAGATGTGAAACCCTTTCCCCCAAATGACGGTATCTCCCAGGGGATCAGTGCCACCCGTGGGATCAATGCCCACCAGGAACGTGAAGTTGGGTTTAGCGTCCTCCTGGGGCAAGCCCGTATCATCGGGTTGACTGCCCTCTGACCAGGCAACCTGCTCGTATCCGGCTCCCTCCGACCAGTGCCCATCGTCCTCGTGATCAAAGGTGTGATTGCTCCAGGCGTGCGCCCAGGCGGTGAGCCGGAGCGTGGCGCCGGGAGTGACATCGACCTGCTGGAGAAAGCCCCCATTGTGGCGGCGGTAGAAGGTGAAGAACAAGATGGCCTTCTCCCCACTGCGCCGGCGGTATTCCAGCCAGGAATCTTTGATCTCGGGTTGGTCCCAGGTGCCGGGCATGTGCAGGAACCAGGTCAGCCAGCCTGGGGGGGTGAAGATGTTGCCGATTTCGCGGATCTCCGTGCCGGTTTCGGTGGTTACCTGGCAGCGGTGGCTGTTCTCTTCGCCCCAGTCGGCCTCGAAGTTACCGTTCTTGAGTAGGTTGGACATTGACTTTTCCTTTCTCTGTCTAGATTCGTTCAGCAGGCATGCAGTGCCTGGAGGAACTCCTCTTCCTGGACCATCATAACCTGCCGGATGATGTCGGCCATGGCTTTGTTGTAGGCCAACCTGTAACCATATTCTGGATCCCATTGGTCCGGGTATTGCACCTTCGCAAACCCTTTTCCAAACAGGGATGGCTCGTTCGGCATATCCAGGCGCAACTCCAGGGCGGTGTATGGTTGTTGCTGGATGAATTGGTGCTCAACCACCTGGTCCTCAAGCACGCTCCGAATCTGCGCAGGGCGTTCTCTTTTGGTAGTTTGTGTCATCGTTTAAGGTCTCCTTTTCCTTTCTGATAACTGCCGTACTAGGAACCTTCCATGGCAGCGATGCGCTGCCCGATCCACTCTGCTACTGGCACGGCCACTGCGTTGCCTAGCATCCTGTACCGTGCACTGTCGCTCAGTTCCACTCGCTTGCCGCTTTCGTCTACGCCCCATCGCGTCCAATCGTCAGGGAATCCCTGAAGCCGCTCACATTCGCAGGGCGTGAGACGGCGAACACCGCGAAAGGCTACGATATTTTGCCCCCTATCCGAGCAAGGACTTGAATCGTGCCTTTTTGATAATGTCCCGGCTATTTCGCCCCATTGCGTTTGGGCTACACACTGCGCCCGCTCCGTATCCAGTGGCCCACACCTGTCCTCATCTACGGGCATAGACGGCGGTGCCCATCCCGCGCCTGATTGTGCCATGCCAGGGAAAGTTGCGATGTATGTCTGATCGCTACTTCCCAGCGTCAACGCTTGCTCAGTTCTCTTGACATACATCCCGCCATTTGGTCTATCCTTGCGTTTATGGTTGCCGCCATCGTTGGTTTGAACGGTGTAGGTAAGTACAAACTCCTCTGCTATGGGCCAGCTTCCACCTCCGCGACGGCTAGGAGTGCCTGCCTTAATTGAGGCGGTAACTCCCGCCCCCGCTTCTCTGCTCGGCGGAGAATCCCACGCGCCGCTCGTGCGCTCAAATAATACTTCGGCGGCACGTCCATCTCCAAGATGGCCGACAATGAACACACGGCGGCGGCGCTGGGCCACTCCGTAGAACTGAGCGTCAAGCACCCG
>CAYNKU010000101.1:0-7885 GCA_964397865.1 uncultured Pirellulales bacterium
GTTTACCTAACGCCCTGAACCCTATTCGGGCAACACGCCCGTCAGGGAGGGGGTATCCCTGCTATCGGCACTAACTTTTTGTTTTGAAAATTGGGATTTTGAAAATTTGGTATTGTTTCGTATTTCGGATTTCGTGCTTCGAATTTAATCCCAAAGGTTCATTTAATTGTCCAAAGAACAATAATAGCGGCCAATACCAACTCTTCCGCAGCTTAGCACTTGTAAATTAATGAAATATTCAAACTGACTGAAAAACCTCGAGTATTGGCCTTAAGCTTCTGTTAATGAACAAATTACATCGAAAACAAAACAGCATAAAATCAGCATCAGCCACAGGCTGAATCCTCAATTTTGATTTTTGATCTTTGATTTTTAATATTTCAAACTGACTAATCGGTCAGTTTTAGTCAATAGCTCTACCTGACCGCGCCCGGTATCGGCTCTTCGTCCTTATCCTTCAGGTCCGTGATCAAAACATTCGTCGTCAGCATCAGTCCCGCAACCGATGCCGCCGTCTCTATAGCGATCCGGGCCACCTTCGCCGGATCGATTATACCGGCCTTGAACATATCCACAAAAGTCTCGGTATTGGCATCGTAGCCGATTTTCTCGTCTTTTTCCAGCTTTTCCAGCAATTGGGCAACAATAACATCACCCGGCTCACCGGAATTATCTGCTATCTGCTTCGTCGGCGCCCTCAGAGCGGCACTTAAAATATCGAAACCGATCTTCTCATCGCCCCTTACCTTTGCCCGGCCCTTTTCAACCTCGCCGATCGCCCGCAAAAATATCATACCGCCGCCGGTTACCACGCCTTCCTGGGCGGCCGCACGCGTAGCATGAAGAGCGTCTTCAAGAAGGTCTTTTCGCTCCTTCATTTCCGTCTCGGTCGCCGCGCCGGCTTTGATAACCGCCACGCCGCCCGTAAGCTTCGCGAGCCTTTCCTGCAGCTTCTCACGTTCATAGTCGCTGGTTGTCTTTTCGATCTGGTTACGGATTTGTTCGCATCGGGCCTCGATATCTTTCTTCTTGGCCACCCCTTCGATTATCGTAGTCGTATCCTTGCCGACGATAATCTTCTTGGCCTGGCCGAGTTGAGCAAGCTCGATCTTCTCGAGCTTCAAACCCAGATCCTCGGTAATAACCTGACCGCCCGCCAATACGCCCAAATCCTCCAGCATCGCCTTCCTGCGATTGCCGAACCCCGGAGCCTTGATCGCGCAGACCTTCAATATCCCCTGAAGCCGATTTATCACCAGCGCCGCCAGGGCCTCGCCCTCGACATCTTCAGCCACGATCAGCAAAGGCTTACCCACCTGCGCGATCTTCTCCAGCAGCGGAACCATCTCGCGAAGATTCGATATCTTCTTCTCGTGCATCAGTATATACGCATCCTCGAGAACCGCTTCCTGCGTATTCGCATCCGTCATAAAATAAGGCGATATATACCCCCGATCGAACTGCATCCCCTCGACCACGGTCAGCTCATTTTCCATCCCCTTACCTTCTTCGACCTCGATAACCCCGTCCCTGCCGACCTTATCCATCGCGTCCGCGAGTATCTCACCGACATCCGGACTGTTATTGGCACTGATAGTCGCCACCTTCGCGATATCGCTGTGCCCTTTCACCGGCACACTCACCGAACAAACAAACTCCGCCACGATCTGCGCCGCCTTATTGATCCCGCGCTGGATCGCCATCGGATTCGCGCCCGCCGCAACGTGCTTCAGGCCGTTCACATATATCGCTTCCGCGAGCACAGTCGACGTCGTCGTCCCGTCCCCCACAATATCGCTCGTCTTACTGGCGACCTGGTTAACCATCTTCGCGCCCATATTCTTAAAAGGCTCTGCCAGCTCGATCTCCTTACTCACCGAAACCCCGTCCTTGGTAACTTTCGGCGAGCCCCAGCTCTTTTGCAGAATAACATTCTTACCCGTCGGCCCGAGAGTCACCTTAACCGCCGCCGCCAATTGCGAAAGACCGTCCTTCAGATTCGCCCGTGCCGTATCATCGAACATCAATTGTTTTGCCATTTTTTATTACCTCTATAATATAGTGTTTTTGTCCTCTGTTTACTTTTCAACGACCCCTAAAATATCGCTCTCACGCAGAATAACATACTTCTTGCCTTCGAGCTCGATCTCACTGCCGGCATACTTCGCATAGATAACCTTGTCATTCTTCTTCACCGAAACTTTCACTTCCTTACCGCTGTCGAGAACCTTCCCCGGCCCGACCGCCACAACCGTACCCATCTGCGGCTTCTCCTGCGCCGTATCAGGCAGAATTATCCCGCCCGTAGTCTTCTCTTCCGCGTTCATCTGCTTCAATACCACTTTGTCTTCAAGAGGTCTGAGTTTCATAACTAACTCCTTCTATTTTTCCTTATGAATTTTTTACTTTTATAGTTTCTATCCGATCTCTCTGGCATCTCGCGGTATTACATCCCCATACCGCCCATACCCATTCCTCCCATGCCTCCCATGCCTCCCATACCGCCGCCGGGCATTCCGCCGCCCGGCATACCCGCAGGCCCAGCCTCCTTATCCGCGGGCTTTTCGGTAACAAGACAATCCGTCGTCAGAAGAAGCCCCGATATACTTATCGCGTTCTGAAGCGCGATCCGCGTCACCTTCACCGGATCGATCACGCCCGCCTCGAACAAATCCTCATACTTATCCGTATCGGCGTTATAACCGAACCCGCCCTTGCCTTCGCTGACTTTATTCACCACTATATTCGGCGTCGCTCCCGCATTGTCCGCGATACAATGACAGGGCATCGTAAGCGCCTTGGCGACAATCTCCGCCCCCGTCTTCTCATCGCCTTTAAGCTTCAATTCACCAATCGCGCCGGCGCACCGGATCAAAGCCACGCCGCCCCCCGCCACGATCCCTTCCTCGATAGCCGCACGCGTCGCGTGAAGTGCGTCTTCTATCCGCGCCTTGATCTCCTTCATCTCAGCCTCGCTCGCCGCCCCCACATTGATCTGCGCCACGCCGCCTGTCAGCTTCGCCAGTCTCTCCTGCAGTTTCTCACGGTCATAATCGCTCGTCGTCACATCCAGTTCGTTCTGTATCTGTTTGATCCGCCCGCCGATCGCCTCATTGCTGCCCGCGCCCTCGATTATGATCGTATTATCGTTATCGATAGTAATTTTCTTCGCCTGCCCTAACTGCTTAACGCTCACGTTCTCCAGTTCGATCCCCAGGTCCTTGAAGATAGCCTCCGCACCCGTCAGCACCGCGATATCTTCCAGCATCGCCTTCCTGCGATCGCCATACCCCGGCGCCTTCACCGCCGCCACCTGCAGAATACCCTTGAGCTTATTAACCACCAGCGTCGCCAATACCTCGCTCTCGACATCTTCAGCGATTATCAACAAAGGCCTCTTACTCTGTGCGACCTTCTCCAGCAGCGGAACAAGCTTACCCACGTTTCCGATCTTCTCCTCGTGAACCAGTATATAAGGCTTCTCCAGCTCACAAACCATACTCTCGGTATCCGTCACGAAATGAGGCGACAAATACCCCCTGTCGAACTGCATCCCCTCGACAAAATCAACCGTCGTATCAAGGCTCTTACCCTCCTCGACGGTAATAACCCCGTCCTTACCGACCCGCTGAAAAGCCTCAGCCATTATCTTCCCGATCCCCACATCGTTATTCGCCGAAACCGCCGCCACATTGATAATATCGCTTTTCTTCGCGATATCAACGCGTTTCGCCAGCGATTCGAGCTTATCCGTCACCGCCTTCGCCGCCGCCTGCATCCCGCGATTAAGCGCCATCGCGTCCGCACCAGCCGCCAGGTTCCGAAAAGCCTCCTTGAACATCGCTTCTGTTAACACCGTCGCCGTCGTCGTCCCGTCGCCCGCTACCTTACTCGTCTTACTCGCCGCCTCTTTTACCAGCTTCGCGCCTAAGTTCTCATCCTTATCGATAAAATCTATCTCTTCAGCCACCGTAACGCCGTCCTTGGTAACCGTCGGCCCGCCCCAGGCCTTATCGATAATTGCATTTCGGCCGCGAGGCCCGAGCGTCGACTTCACCGCCGCCGCGAGCTTTTCAACTCCATCTAAAAGCTTACTTCTTGCATCGGATTCGAATGCCAAATTTTTCACTGTCATAATTACACTTCTCCCTTAAACAATTCAAAAAAAGTTCGTTTTCTTATCTACTGTCTTCTGTATTCTGACTTCTGACCCGCTACCCGCGCCTTATTGTCATTCCCGCGCAGGCGGGAATCCAGTCTTTAAATCCGCTACCCGCTCCACGCTAATATTCGCTCCACGCCACTACCCGCTCTACGCTCTACGCTGCACGCTATTAAGAGCAAAATAGATACCAGCTTCCCCCCTCCAACCCACCATTTTGCGACTCTTTACCCTAACCCCCGATAAAATAATGATTTACACCCCCAAAAAACCCCTCTTTTTCTCCCCCACCCGCCCCGATACTTCGAAAATTACAACTTTTGGCACTAAAAACTAAGATACCTCCGCCAATTTGGCACCCTGTCGTGGTGTGAGGTGAAAAAGAAAAAATTGGCATCTCACCAGAATTCTATTGAAGTAAAGAAAATGAGAGTCTTTTCAAAGAAAAATAGCTTGACTTAAGCATCTGTTTTGAAATAAAATTTCTTGTTGAGGCTGGCGAAAAACAACCTTTTTGGCCGATGTTAAGCTTATTGGTGCTTTTAGCGACATAATCCCTAGTTAACAGATTTAGTAGTTTATCTGTAAATTAATCTACTTAGGATGGGTGTAAGCAGTGTTTGAGTACGAATATCAACTGACCAAACCTGCAGAGGATTGGCTTAAAGGTCAAGGATTAGAGACAAAGCGGGAGTTTCCTACTCCTTGGGGTGTTTGTGATCTTGCCGGATGTTCTTTTAACAGGGATAATGTTAGATTAAGGCTCTCACGTGGACAAAATAAACCGGTTGGTACTCAGTTGCGTGTGATGATACTTTCCATGATACCAGATATAGAAAAAGGGAGAGGAATAACAAAACAATTTCTCCAAAAGAAATTTAGAGGCCTACTTGATGGTTCCAAGATCGAACATGAAGTTGGTAAGCTTATTGAAGATAAATTTGTTTGCGTAACAAAAAGAGGCACGTTTCAAAAGGTAAATGGTTGGATACCTTTACATGAAAAGATAGTCGCCTTAGAACTTAAGCTTTCCCGAGTTAAGGATGTCTTTTATCAAGCTACAAGTCATCTTGAGTTTGCGGATGAATCTTACGTGGGCCTTCCTATGGAAACAGCAAAACGCTTGGTGAACAGTATCAGGAAAGATGAATTCGTCAATAAAGGAATCGGTGTTCTTGGTATAACCCCTAATAAAGCAAGAGTCTTGTTAAGCTCTAATCCAACAACCTCAAAGCCTAATCGTATTCTTCAGATGCATTGCGTAGAACGATTCTGGAGAACATACCCTAAAGACAGTTAAGCATGAACAATTCAGCTACTTTTTCTGGCCTTCGTGCATAATTACCAGACGGTGGTAATGTGGGTAGTTGCTTTCCTAAGACAAAAGCTGATGAGAAATCTTGATATAAGGTAAGTGATCGCCCAAGTTTTGGAGTCGCATCGATCTTATCTATCCATTTTTTATAAAATACTGCAACCTGCTCTCTATTTGTTTCATCATCCATGAGATCATAATTAAACTGTATTTTCTTCAATTCGACCTGTAACTCCGATTTTATACTTGCTATGCTTTCAAATGCGGCATCCTTTGAATCAAGCTTCTTTAAAGATGTTGCGAGCCAATCCCGAATATCTGGACTAATTACAACCCATCTTTTCAAAGGTGGAACTGCTATTCTGCTTTTACCCCTCCTTCTGAAAGGTGCTCCAGAAATGTGATACTGATAAGCCGTACCAAGACTAATTGCCGGATAATCGCAAAGTCCTTTCGCCCATAGAATTAAATTCAATCCCCAATATGGCCCCGCTATAATTACAGCTTTTTTTAATGATTGCCTTAAATATTCATGTAGTTCAAGCAGTTTTGGAAATCTATTTCGAAATGTTCCTGTGCCCATCTGATCCGAGAGGCTTGAATCAACAACCCATATTCCATCTGCTCTATAATTCTCATATAATTTTATTACACGATCTACTTGTGGACGCCAACTGGTCTTTTTATCTAATTGGTATTGATTTGTAAAAATCAATGGGAGAATAAATTTCCCTTTAAATTGATTTTGTAATTTCCAATTATATGTAGCTTCAGACAGTAAAGAATTAAATTTATTCCGGCTATTATCTGCCACTGGAAGCTGCGGTACTGAAATCCATTCAGGTTTAAATTCGTTACATTTGTCGAGAATACTTTCTACAAATAGCTTTACCTTTTGCCTATCCGGTTTCCTAATATCAGAGATATTAGAGAAAATTTCAGACTTCTCAAACTGCCTTAGGTAGCCAGGCAGAGGTTCATCTGCTTTTTTCAAATGATGCTCACAACCATCTATTGCTGGATCCAACCACAGAGGTGCACTTTGCGGAAGTTTCCTTTTGATCTTGCTAATCGATTCTAATGAAACTCTAACAACATGTGGTTCATTATAATATTTTTTAAATATATCACAGTCTTTTTCTGTGTTGACAAAGGGTATATATTCAGACATTAGACTTTCCTCTTATAATAATTTGTCTCGCCATTTCAAATAACAACACATGTGTTCTGCTTCAGGGAAAATTGACATCTCATTAACACCGATACGTTCTAATTCTTCTAACAAAACTTGCTTATCCTCTTTTCTAATTTTCAAGTATACTAAAGAGGGCGCTTTATTGCCAGTCAAGGTAAAATATTTCGAGCCGTGAAGCGTGAATACCCCTTGTTGAAGCATAATTCTTTCAGAATTCCATGTAGGATTAATAGCAATTGTTTTCAAACCTCTAAGAGTCCTTTTTCCGTCAAGCTTCAGATATTGCTTTATCAAGCGAGAATCTCTATGGGGCTCAAAAATTCGAACATTGCCCGGAGAAGCTTCTCTGTTTAAATCAATAGGATTTAAAATAAATACTGCCCCATCTTTTTCATTACCGTTTTCGTCTTTCGCCAGTCGGCAGGCAAAATAAAGAGCGATAGCAGCATTTTTTGTCCAATCAAGCAAGCGAGTCGGCAAGCCATAATGTTGAGCCAATTGAACCCATTTAAATTCCTCATTAGTAGCGGGAATTTTTCGAAGCTTCATCTCACTGAAACGTTTGAAATCTGATAATAAAGCCAACGCTTTATTTCTTTCAAATGGTTTTCTGTATCTTAAGGCAGAAGGAGTTAACCTCCAATCCAAATTTGCGTTTCCTCTAAACCAAAAGGTTCCATCTTTCTTCAGAAAACTACTCAATATATCAAAGTACCTTCCTAAATTTGTAATTGGCTTACTTCTATTACCACATGGGCAATCAGGGCCAAGCTTGCGTCTTTTTTTTACCTTTTTCATATATCTTGATACTTATTCTAGCCCAAGCTAAAGCAACAATAACTCTCTCATCTTAGACTCCCATCAAAGAAACTAACCAAAGCATCATGGTAAGGCACAATTTTCCTTTTCTGCCTTAAGAATCTAGCCCTTTCAATCAATTATTGTTTTTTTCTCAGTGTTAATCTGAGAGAATTAAAGGTGTCCGGTACAATTTCTATATTAAAGAATTAAAAAAGGCGGCCTCTCTGGGTTAAAAAAACATAATGCAAAATCTAACGGATATGTCAAGTTTAAAACCAAAAACAATAATCAATTAAATCCCCCTTCGTGCCCTTCGTGCTCTTCGTGGTAAAAGCATAAAAATTCAATCACCTGCGCCGAACTTGCCCCATCCATAGTTGGAGGTTGAAAAAAGCAATGGCTACTCCGGCCT
>CAYNKU010000102.1:0-7869 GCA_964397865.1 uncultured Pirellulales bacterium
CCGACCCCTCAACTGCGGATAATATCCGCTATTTTCATCAGCCGACTCGTATTGTCACGCTCAGCCTCAGCCAGTTTATCGAAAATAAACCGGATCGTCTCCTGAAGTTCCGGAATTACAACGTGCTCTAATACGTTCACTCGCCGACGTGTCATTTGCAGTTCCGTCGCCAGGAGCCGGGCCTGCTTTTCCTTCTCCGCAAGCTCGATCAAGTGGTCAACCGCTCTCTCCAGCGCCGTAAGCGCCGCGTCCATCTCCGCCGACGTCGTCGCAAAACCATAGCAGATGATCTCGCCTTCCATCTCCTTGGCAAGGTGAGGCACCTTCACATTCATCACGCTCGCCAGTTCGACCGCCAGGCTGAATCTCTTGGTAGGAATCTCAAGAGCCGCCTTAATATCTTCCGGCTCCATCGTCGCCCGCGCAAGCATAAATCGCCTGAACGTCTCCAGCAGTTCCTTCTCTACGCGACTGCGAAGCGGTTGTATCTCCCTGGCGATTATTATTAACTGCCGCGAGATCTCATCGCGTTTCTCGCTGAGCAGATGATGACCGCGACTGGCAAGGCCCACGCGCCTCCGCAGTCGAAGAAGCTCCATTCTCGTAGCGTTTACATTCGTCAGCATTTGGCTATTCCTTCTCAGCCGGCTTTTGCCGCCGGTTCATCCGCTCCCGAGGATTTCTTACGGAATCTCGGCATATACTTTTCTATCAGTTCGACGTCGATACGCTTGAGTTCGGCATTCTCGAACATACTCAAAAGCTCCCACCCCAGGTCAAGCGTCTCTTCCACACTGCGATTCTCATAATAACCCTGCGAAACATACCGCGACTCGAACTCGTTGGCGAACGTCATAAACTTCTTGTCCTCTTCCGAAAGCGCCGCCTCACCCATGATCGTCGCCAGTTCCTGCGCCTCTTTGCCTTGCGCATACGCCGCGTAAAGCTGGTTATACAAGTCCGCGTGATCCTCGCGAGTTTTGCCCTCGCCGATACCTTTATCCTTCAACCGCGACAAACTCGGCAGGGCGTCCACAGGCGGCGAAACCGCCTTGCGGTGCAGCGACCGCGACAAAATAACCTGACCCTCCGTAATATATCCCGTCAAGTCCGGCACAGGATGCGTCTTGTCGTCTTCCGGCATCGTTAATACCGGCACCATCGTGATCGATCCCTTCTTGCCTTTTATCCTGCCCGCCCGTTCGTAAACTGTCGCCAAATCCGTATACAGGTACCCCGGATACCCCCGCCTTCCCGGCACCTCTTTTCTCGCCGCGCTTATCTCTCGAAGCGCATCGCAGTAATTGGTCATGTCATTGAGTATCACCAGCACATGCATATCGCGCTCGAACGCCAGGTACTCCGCCGCCGTAAGCGCGAATCTCGGCGTAGCTATCCGTTCGATAGCCGGATCGTTCGCAAGGTTCACGAACATAACCGCCCGCTCGATCGCCCCGGTTTCTTTCAGGTCGTTGGTAAAAAACTGCGCCGCCTCGAACGTTATACCCATCGCCGCGAAAACCACCGCGAACTCTTCGCCCTTGCCGCGAACCGTCGCCTGCCGCGCAAGCTGAGCCGTTATCTCGTCATGCGGCAAACCCGAACCGGAAAATATCGGAAGTTTCTGACCGCGCACCAGCGGATTCAAGCCGTCGATCGTCGAGATACCCGTCTGAATAAACTCGTTCGGGTAATCACGCCCGTATGGATTGATAGGATTGCCGTTAATATCCAACTCCATCTCCGGAATTGTCGCCGGCCCGCCGTCCCGCGGTTCGCCAAGGCCCGTAAAAACCCGACCCAGAATTTCGGGCGACACCGCCAGCCTCAAAGGTTTCCCAAGAAACCGCACCGTACTGTCATCGACATCGATCCCTTCGGTACCCTCGAAGACCTGGATAAGAACCTTATCGTTTTCAACCTGCAGCACCTGCCCGTGCCGAACCGAACCGTCCGCGAGTTCGATATCGACTATATGACCGTACTTGGCCTCGTCGACCTTCTCCACCAGCATCAATGGCCCGTAAATACTGCTAACCGTCTGATATTCTTTCAGCATCTCAAACTCCCGATCTTAAACTCAGCCTCAAACTGCCGAAGTTTGCAAACCTTTCATCTGTTCTTCTATCGTTTCCCGAATTTTGCCGATCTTGTCAACCTCGTCCTGCGGAATATACTTGGCCCTGCCGATCTCTTCCCTCACCGCCAGCTTCGATATATCCGCCACATCAACTCCCGCGTCGATAGCGCCGAGCGCCTGCTTATGAAAATGCAGCACCGTCTTTAACATCTCGAACTGCTTGACCATCGATGTATAAGTATCGACCTTATGGAACGCGTTTTGATGCAGATAGTCTTCCCGAATACTCTTTGCCGTCTCAAGGGCCAGCCTGTCCGCCGGCGACAAAGCCTCAGCCCCGACAAGCCGAACGATCTCCAGCAGATTCGACTCCTGTTCCAGAAATGCCATCGCCTTGACAGTCAACTCCTCCATCGCCTGGCCCTGGTCGGTATCTTCGAAACATTCCTTCAGGTATTGTTTATAAAACGAATAGCTCGTCAGCCAGTCGATTGCCGGAAAATGCCTCTGATAAGCGAGCCTCGCCTGCAGCGACCAGAACACCTTAACCACGTGCAGCGTCGCCTGGACAACCGAATCGGATAGGTCTCCCCCCGGCGGACTCACCGCACCGATGATCGAAAGCGCCCCCTCACGCTCAGGCTTGCCATAACAATTAACCCTGCCCGCCCGCTCATAAAACGACGCGATCCGCGCACCTAAATAAGCCGGATAACCTTCCTCCGCCGGCATCTCTTCCAGCCGCGTCGATATCTCCCTCATCGCCTCAGCCCATCGGCTCGTACTGTCAGCCATCAAAGCAACCGTGCAGCCCATATCACGGAAATACTCCGCTATCGTAATACCCGTATAAACCGAAGCCTCCCTCGCCGCCACCGGCATATTCGATGTATTGGCTATCAGTACCGACCGCTTCATCAATGGCTCACCGCTCCGCGGATCCTTTAGCTCCGGAAATTCCGTCAAAACATCCGTCATCTCATTACCGCGCTCGCCGCAGCCGACGTAAACCACAATATCGGCGTCCACCCACTTGGCCAACTGGTGCTGAACAACCGTCTTACCCGTCCCGAAGGGCCCCGGCACGCACGCCGTCCCGCCCTTGGTGATCGGGAAAAACGTATCGACAACCCGCTGACCCGTAACAAGAACGTCCTTCGGCGCGAGCCTGCTCTTAACGCTTCTCGGATTGCGAACCGGACATTTATGCATCAGCTTCAGTTCGATCTCCCCGCCGCCTTTAGCCGCTATAACCCCGATAGTCTCGACAACGGTATAATCGCCTTCTTTTATTTGTTTCAACGTCCCGCTCATCCCCGGCGGAACCATAATTTTATGAACAAGCAGCGTAGTCTCCTGCACCTCGCCCACGATATCGCCCTCGCTTACCTTGCCGCCGGCCTCTATCGTCGGCTTGAAGTGCCATTTCTTCTCACGATTAAGTCCCGGCATCGCCGAACCCCGGCTCATGAACTCACCCTCATATTCGTAAAGCGAATTCAAAGGCCTTTGTATCCCGTCATAAATACTCTCTATCAATCCCGGCCCAAGTTCGACGCTCAGCGGCGCCTCGGTATCGACAACAGGTTCCCCCGGCCCGATACCCACCGTCTCCTCATAAACCTGGATCGACGCAAGATCGCCGTGCAACTCCACTATCTCACCGATAAGATTCAGCTTACCCACCCGAACCACGTCATACATCCGCGCCCCGGTCATACCTTCCGCCACCACAACCGGCCCGGCGACCTTTACCACTCTGCCTTCTCTTGTCTCACTCATCCTTTAAGCCTTATTTTAATTATGCAAAATATCTTTTAGCCCCCTGCACCGCAGGGGGTTGTTTTTTCTTTTCCCTACACCACCAAAATCCGCCGTCTACTGTCTTCTGTCTTCTGACTTCTGTCTTCTAAAATATTAATACCCGTAGCCATCCTAAGCCTTTGTAGGGTGGGGTCTTTACCCCACCAAGCCTTTGTAGCCTTTGTAGGGTGGGGTCTTTACCCCACCGAGCCTGAATTCTATTTTACTCAATTCTGCTCCAAAATATTAATACCCGTAGCCATCCTAAGTGCCTCACCCAGTGCCTGCGTCGCGATACCCGTCGATTCCGTGGTAAAAGGCACAACGACTATGCAGGGTTTAGGGCGATTCCGCACAGGCGCAAAGGCCTCTTCCGCCGCCTCGGCAGCATTTTCCGCCACTACGATAAGCGCATAATCTTCGCCGATTATTTCCCTTGCGATCCGCTCGGTTTCTTCCGCATCGCCGCCCGCTTCGAACGTATCGAGCCCCAGCGCCGAAAACGGCATCACAAAATCAGCATCACCTAAAACCGCGACCTTACCTGTCATTTCATCTCTTCCCGCCGATCCTGCCGGCCCGATCTCTACTCTCCGAGCCTGTCAAGGATCAGCCTGTTATCCAGCGAATTCTTTTTCGCCGTAAGTATCAGCCTCACCGTCCGTATCTCGTTTTCCTTCATCAATAAGTGTGCCACCACAGGCTGAGCGCCCGCCGTGATCTGGTCGGTAGTCTTCAAAAAACCCGCCAGGTGCCTTTCACAGTTACTCTCGAGTTTCAAAAACGATTTCTCCGACACAAGATACGCCGCACCCGATTCGACCACGTCATAGTAGGGCGTAGCGAAAAACAGCGGCGCCAATGCCTCGTACCCGACATCGAGCCCGTGCTTCAGCCGCTCGATTTCGAGGTATCCGCCTTCCAGAAAAACATTTCGCAGTTCCGATTCCGTAAATTTAAGCCGCATCATCGTGCGTATATTAGTAAGATCGATCTGAATTCTGAAAAGCCCGGCCAGAAACACATTCTCCAGCTCCGCCGCACGCTTTAGATTATACTGCCCCTGCGATGCGTCGATCGCGTAATCGATCTGCCGCACATCCTTATCCTGGTAATACGCCAGAACCGCCCGCTCTATCGCCTCCTGCATATGCATCGGAAGCGGCGAATAATTCTCCTGCTCGAATATCTCCTCAAAAAGTTCCGCCGGCACATTCCCGTCATCACTGTAATCGACGCCCAAAGGCTTCTCGCAAAGTTTCCGCCTCAGCGCAAGGCGCATATTCGCGAAATCGTCCCGCGACTTAAAAACCTCGACTATCTCCTTCTCGACCATCAGATCCGCGAACAGCCCTCTCACTTCTAAGCGCCGAAGCTTGAGGATATTTTCCATCTCCGCGATGGTCTTACCGCCCGCGGCCAGTGCGTATTCACCCGCCCCCAGCAGATCCGCCGCCTGCTCGAAATCCTCCGAACCAACCATATCCAGAAGCGTCGCGTGACTGAGCATCTGCGTCGCCAGCGAACGAACCTTCGCCGTCGCGAACGTATACCGCCAGTCCTCGCCCCCGATATCCGGGTACGTATAATAATCTATAACCGTCTGTTGACTGTTCTCTGCCATCCGCTTTCTTCTATTATCTTTCTAATCCGAATATCCGTTTGTTAGCCCCCTGCACTGCAGGGGGTTGTTTTTTTCTTTGTCATGCCTGCGAAAGCAGGCATCCAGTATCAAATAGCATCCCGACGTCGTTTCGGGATACCTCAATTTTGATTTTTGCATTTTGATTTTTAATATTCCAACCTGCCCACCGGTCAGTGCCCAAACAATTCCTTCGCCAGCTCGATCTCCATCTCATTGCGTGCCCCGCTCAGCAGCACATCGAGCGAAGCGTTATTCTTGATCCTGCCGCGCCGCAATACGAAACCCGCACCGATATTCAGCCTTTCCTCTGAAAGTCTCAAATTACCCTTATAACCGATCCCGAGTTCATGATTGATCTGCTTGATAAATTCATGATCGACGCGTTTTTCCGCCTTATCGACCAGCACTTCTTCGTCCCCGGTCTCCACCGCCTTATGTATCAGCTTCGACATAAAATCGAGATATTCCTTATCACCGAGGTTCGCCAGTTCGCTTCGTGTCTTCTCGAACACTTCGTCAAGGATTTCTCTCTTCGCCCGCAGATACTCCTGCGCCATATCCATCCTTGCCGCCGCCAGCAGATGTGCCTTCTTTTCTTCGCCGGCCTTTTTCGCCAGCACGTCCGTCTGCTTCTTGAATTCTGCAAGCTCAGCGTTGAATTTACTCTGCTCAGCCTCAGCCTTTTCCTTGGCCTCGCGCTTTATCTTCCCCGCCTCACTTTCAGCATCCGAAAGTATCTTGCCTATCACCTGTTCAGCTTCCATCGTTTCTATCCAATCAGTTCAGTTTCATTATTTTATCTATGCAGCCGTCGGCCAGCTAATTCCGAACCACAGTATAAACAACGTCACCAGAAGGCCGAGAATCGCATAAATCTCGACCATAACCGCGTATACCACGCCCGCCTTGAACGCCATCTCCGGCCGCTTCGCCGCCATCAAAATACCGCCCGCACACACCTTGCCCTGCTGTATTGCGCTGAGCAGTCCTGCGATTGCAACCGGCAGGCACGCCGCGAGTATCTGAAGCCCCAGCTTGAAGCTTACTTCCTCCCCCAGACCGCCGCCGAAAAAATTCAGCTTTGTCATCACGATAAATGCCCCCAAAAAGCCGTAGAACCCCTGCGTTCCCGGAAGAACCACCATAATGAACATCTCTCCGTACCGCTCTGGCTTTTCACTCAGGACGCCGGTTGCGCTTCTGCCGGCGATACTGATTCCGATTGCCGAGCCGACACCCGCCAGAAAAGCCGCCAATCCCGCACCCAGAAGAGCCAATGACATTCCATATTCCATTTTCAGAACCTCTCTTTCCTTACCTGCATTTGTTTTTTATTGCTTTATATAAATGTGCCTGTATGTTTTCGACAACGGCTTGAACAGCCTGCCGCCGCCCGCCAGAAATTTCGGGAAAAATTCCACATACTGAAGTCGAAGCGTGTGTACGAAAGCACTTAATACCGCGAGCGCAAGATTAATCAGATGAAGCGCTGCAAACAATACCAGCATTACCACTACGCCGATGACCGGTATGTCCAGAGTAAGCTTTGCGATCACGTTAAATGCCATCGCAAGCCCCGCTCCGACCATTCCCAGCGCCATCAGACGAAGATAGCTCAGCACGTCTCCCAGAAAGAATATCGAGCTGAACAAATTATAGAACCCCATTCCCAGCCTGCCTCCCAGCCCACCTTCGCGATGGCTAAACAGGAAAATAATAATAGCCGGCACGATGGCAATATAGCCGAAAATGCTGCCGGTTCGGGCCGGTATCGCTCCTGCCTTGCCTGCTCCGAGCAGCACAATCGAGTTAAGAATCACAAGCCATGTAAGCTGGTCACAGACAGCCGCAACGAAATCCTTCTGTCGCACGTTATGTATAAGCGCAATTGTAAGCCCCGTCAGAATCTGCAGATAGCCCATCCCCAGCGCGATTCCGAAGAAGATCATCGGACTCTTGAACGGGTCGAACCACATCATTTTTGCCCGCAATGGTTCCAATGCCGGAACGAACTGCTGTATGGCATCGCCGAACCACCCGCCCGTCAGCGCACCTACAAACACCGTCGCCACTGCGCAGATACCCAGCATCGCCAGAAGCCTGGTATCGCCCTGTATTTTTCTGACAAAAAGGGCCATCAGCACAATCAGCACAAACCCATAGCCCGCATCTGCGATGCACATCCCGAAAAATACCGCGAAAAACGGCGCCAGATATACCGTGGGGTCGAGGCTGAACGGACTGGGCATACCATACAGTCTTGTTATGAACTCAAAAGGCTGAAAAATGCGGCTGTTCTCTATCTCTACCGGTACCTCTTCGCCCCCGGCCGCCTCTATCC
>CAYNKU010000103.1:0-4439 GCA_964397865.1 uncultured Pirellulales bacterium
AACCTTTCTGTATTTTCTGCCAATCTTCTGATACCAGTTGCCGCTCGAATTGTTTAAGCATACTTCTTGGGGTATCCAGGATGTATTAAAAAAATCCCGATCTTTTTGAAACTTGTTTTGCTTTTCATATTACACCCCATTAATAAAAGTTTTTTATAACTTCCCTGAGTTTATAAAATCCTCCCTGATATTAAAATTTACTAATATACTCTTGTTTCTTACCCAATTACAAAAACATCTTTTTACTAAAACCATATATTTGATGGTTTAAAACCTACATCTTTTAAGGTTTTACTTGAATATTTTGTTATTTGATTACTTGGGCAAAACAACCGTATCAATTACATGGATCACGCCATTAGAACACTTGACATCAGTCCTGATAACATTGGCATTATCCACTTTTACTGTGCTACCATATGTTTTAATGCTCAACGATTGTCCGTTCACGGTTTTAGCGTGAGTGAGATTCACCACATCAGCAGCCATCACCTTACCGGAAACCACGTGATACGTTAGAATCGAAGTAAGCTTTTCTTTATTCTCTGGTTTTAAAAGATTTTCGATTGTACCATGCGGCAGTTTCGCAAAAGCTTCATCAGTTGGAGCAAATACTGTAAATGGTCCTTTACCTTTTAGAGTGTCGACCAAATCAGCTGCTTTTATTGCCGTAACCAAAGTATCAAAATCCCTAGAGGCAACAGCGGTATCAATTATATCCTTCTGCCACATGCCGTGTTTTTTTGCTATTTCATTACATCCAATTTGTGAAACGAACAGACTTAGTAAGAGCAAAATAAGTATACAAAACCTATAGCAAAATTTAGCCTTCATGATTTGATCCCCTAAAATGTTTTTTTAACCCCCTTGGCCTTTCCTTCCGAATTCCGAAAATAAGCAGACCTACAATTAGTATGAAGGTCTTTCAAAAAAAAGCAAAAAAATTATATTTCTATTTTTAGCAAAACAAATCGTTGTTCTATAACATTTTTCCAAAAAATAATTTATGAAAGACTCAGGAGGTCCCCGGTTAAAAAAATAGGGAAAAACCTGAAACTGCAGAAAACTTTTTTCAAAAATTTTCGAGAGAAACGCACCATTATGGCCTGACCCCCGAAAACTGTACCATTGCCAATTAGAGGGTATCTGATATGATGAGTTGGTACAGTTACAAATATGACGACGGGCGGGCAGGTTGGTTTGTGGTATTGGTAATTTAAGTTAAGGGGAGCATTATGAAAACGATTCGGCAGGTTGGTTCGGTGTTCTTTGTGGCGGGGTTGTTCGTTACGATATTTGCCGGGGTGCCCTGGCATGTTGTGACGGCTGACGATCCGGTTGTGCCTTGGTGGTTGAGGATAGCGGTATTTAGTCTTCTCGGCGGGATACTTGTGGTTCTGCTGACGCTGGCACTGGAGCAGCGCAAGTACAAACCCAAAAAGGAGGTTGCGGCTGAGGGGGGCGGAAAGGGTGTTCTTATTCTGAATTCCACAGATATACCGGGGCGAGTGGTTACAGAGGTTCTGGGGCTGGCGCAGGGGCATACGGTGTTCGCTATCTGGCTCGGCAAGGATCTGTCGGCTATAGTCAGGCTTATCCTCGGCGGTGAACTGACCGAGTATACCGAGATGATGGGTAAGGCGCGGGCGGCGGCTACCGAAAGGATGATCGCGTCGGCGGTAGAAATGGGAGCGGACGCGGTAATCAATACGCGATATATGACTACGAGTGTTATTGGCAGTGCGGCGGAGCTTCTGGTTTACGGCACGGCAGTGAAATTGAGTTAGCGTACAGCGGGTAGCGGGTAGCGTATAACGTATAGCGTGGAGCGTGTAGTAGCGTCAAAAGTTTAAAAAAGTATCGACGGCGCGGGGGGCGGGGGATAGAATGGGGTTTGTGTGAAATTGGAAAGGAAGAAAAAATGGCTGAGGAAATAGTTGGGACGGTATCGGATTTTTTCGCACATCCTGTGGTGGCCGGCATTGAGCTGACGGCGGGTTTGAAGGTCGGAGATAAGATCCGTATTAAGGGTCATACGACCGATCTTGAAATGACGGTCGGCTCGATGCAGATCGACAATGAGCAGGTAACCCAGGCCAAGGCGGGCGATTCGATCGGTGTGAAGGTCAGTGAGAAGGTGAGAAGCGGGGATTCGGTTTATAAGATCACTGACTGAACGATCGAGGGCGGCGGAAAAAACAACTTCCTTCGATCCAAGGCCCATCGGTGCAAAGGATATAAATACCCCCGACCCAAGACCCAGGGGCACAGGTCAGGGGGCTGATCGTGGGAAAAGGTATTGGATTTCGCAACTGCCTATACCTAAGGCGCAAATGGGATGAGCAAGGCGAAGTGCGTGGGAGGTGATAGAATAAGGAGAACGAGTAAAAATGAACGAGGTCAGGATTTTCACTACGCCGATTCTGGATGGGATCAGAATCAGGGAATATAAGGATATTGTTATCGTGCGAAATGTACGGGCGATCAATGTCGTGCGGGATTTCTTTACGTGCTTTCGAGACTTTTTCGGGGGCAGGTCCAGAGCGTACCAGGACGTTATGAGGTCGATGCAGGATGAAGTTATCAACGAAGCCAAAGTAAGGGCGGCTGAGCAGGGGGCAAACGCAATAATCGGTTTTTCGCTTGATTACGATAATATCGGCTCTAAAAACAAATCGCTTTTGATGGCTTCGGCCAAGGGGACCGCGGTTGTTATAGAATGACCGGAACTACTTTTTGGCTTTTTGATTTGTTAATAAAAGCGAATTTTGGCCGGCGGTATCAATCTTTTTTCTTTTTCGAGCGTAATAAATTTTAACAGAGTGGGGAGGGAGGGGAGGTTAACTGGTATAAAAAGTTGATTTTGGGGTTTTTCAGCGGGGCTAGGAGCGGTCCTAATGAGAGAAAGGGGGCGAAATCATGGCGGTTGCGAGTCCAAGAAAAGCGAGTAAATTCTTCGAGGCGAAGCTGAACTTTACAACCGGGCCGGTGGAACTTAAAGATATGATCGATCATAAGGAGCAGATAAATATTATCGACGTGCGAAGGCCCGAGGATTACGCGAAGGGGCATATCCCGGGCGCGACGAATCTGCCCAAGGAGAAGTGGAGCAGTTTTCTGGGTTTGAGCAAGGGCAGGAACAATATCATCTATGGTTACAGTGAGGCATGTCATCTTGCGGCTGCGGCGGCGAAGAGCTTTGCCGAGCACGGATTTCCGGTGGTCGAGCTGGAGGGAGGTTTCGAGACGTGGGAGCAGCATGGATTTGAGGTTGAGAAGTAAAGTTAAATTAAAGATGGCGCGGTATAGCGGATAAGTAATATTTAATACCGGCAGGTTAGAGCGCCCCAGGGATACAGGCGAGACCAGAGTGAGGCCGAAGATCAGGGAAGATAACAAATCGGCTGTAAAGGCATGGGTGTAAAGAGAAAAGAATACTGTTGCGGATTGCGACGGCCGGCGAGGTCGGCATCGGCGGTGTTTGTTGCAACGCAAGGCAAAAATTAGTTCGGTCGCCCAATGTCAGAGGTCATGAGGCCTCGCAGAACTCACTTGCAGGAACCTGCCGGTATTTGTTTAGAACCGGTTTCAAAACTCGATTCTGGTTTTTGGCAGAAGTGTTTTTTTTAACCCGCTGTTGATATCGGCAGCGGGGTGTTTTATAATCCTCAAACTGACTGACGGTCAGTTTGAGCGTATTTCGTATTGCGTATTTCGTATTGCGTCAGTGGAGGCCGACTTCGTCGGCAGTTATTTTAACTTATTATGACACTCCAAGGAGGTTAGAAGATCAGATTCAGGGCGATATTATTCGATCTTGACGGTACGCTGCTCGATACTCTCGACGACCTTGCTGACGCGATGAACCGGGCGCTGCGGGAGCTTGGTTTTGCGGCTCATCCGGTGGAGGCGTATAAGTATTTTGTGGGTGACGGAGTTAGAGAGGAGGCGATGCGGGCTTTGCCGGCGGGGTGTGTGGATGACCAGACGGTTGGGAAATGTGTCGAGCTGGCGAGGCAGGCGTACAGTCGATGCTGGGCGGATAATACCAGGGCTTATCCGGGGATAGCGGAGCTATTAAACGTTCTTGAGAAAAAGGCGACAGTTAAGGCGATTCTTTCCAACAAGCCTGATAATTTTACACAGTTGAATGTCTCGAAGCTGCTTGGGCAGTGGTCTTTCGATATTGTTCGGGGGGTAAGCGAGAATGTGCGGCCTAAGCCTGATCCGCGGGGCGCCCTTGAAATTGCCGATGAGCTTGGGGTCGAACCGAGCGAGTTTGTTTATCTCGGCGATACCAATACCGATATGAAAACGGCGGTGGCGGCGGGAATGTATCCGGTGGGTGCTTTGTGGGGATTTCGTACGGCGGATGAGCTTCTCGAGAGCGGGGCGAAGAAACTGCTTGAAAAACCGCAGGAATTGCTCGACATTATTTA
>CAYNKU010000103.1:4539-7682 GCA_964397865.1 uncultured Pirellulales bacterium
ATAAGGAATGGAAATGAAAAATCGCGGGATATTTTCGGCGGGGGTTATGGCGGCGGTTCTTGTTGTTGCTGAGGCGGCGGTATTGGCGGCTGGGTATGGGCCTTTGCGGGAGCAGGCGGCATTTGACGCTGATAAGTCGGTGGTTATGATCCGGAGCGTCAGGCAGGATTTTGACTACGAGATGCCGTGGAAGCAGACGGCGATGAACCAGGGGATCGGGTCAGGATTTATTATCGAGGGCAAAAGGGTATTGACCAACGCTCATAACGTGAGCAATCACAAGTATATTGAGCTTAAGAAAGTCAATATCGCCAAGAGGTATCGGGCCCGGGTTTCTTTTATTGGGCATGACTGCGATCTTGCGATTCTTACCGTTGAGGATGAGAGTTTTTTCGATGGTACGGCGGCGCTGGAGCTGGCGGGTATTCCGAAAGTCAATACCGAGGTTTCGACTTACGGGTTTCCGATGGGCGGTGACGATATTTCTGTAACGGTGGGAGTTGTTTCGCGAATCCAGATGGATAATTACGCTCATACGGGTGCGGATTCTCATCTTGTGATACAGACCGACGCGGCGATCAATCCGGGTAATTCGGGCGGGCCTGTGATGCAGGACGGCAAGGTGGTGGGGGTGGCGTTTCAGGGGATGCTGGCAGCCGACAATATAGGTTATATGATACCGACGACGGTTATCCGGCATTTTCTTACCGACATCGAGGACGGCCAATACGACGGGTTCGGGACGCTGGGGGTTATGCTGTATCCGGGTCTGCACAGCGAAAGTTACAGGCGGTTTCTGTTGGTACCGGCGGGGCAGGAGGGGATCGCTATCGTCGATACGATAATGCACAGTTCGTCCGAATCGGTATTCGAGGCGGGCGATGTTATTACGAAGATCGATGACTACGAGGTCGATAATGACGGGCGGGTGCAGATGTACGGACTGACGCTCGATCTTGGCGAGGTTATAGAAAATAAGCAGATAGGCGAGACGGCGGAGGTTACTTTTTATCGCGGCGGCGAGATGCGGAAAGAGACTTTGACCATCGCTTTGAACAGGCCTGTTTTCGAGTACTCGAGGCTGTATGATATTGCGCCGAGGTATGTCTGCTTCGGGGGGCTGGTGTTCGTGCCGGCGACGCGGAATTTTCTGGAGACCTGGGGCAGCGAGTGGATAACCGAACTGCCTCATTACCTGCGGTATTTATTTACCAGTTCGATGCAGCTCAATACCGACCGCGAGAGGAAGGAATATGTTGTTCTCGCGGAGATAATGCCCGATGAGATCAATTCTTTCAGTGAAGATTTCAAGAATCAGCCCGTCGAGAGTATTAACGGCGAGGTGATACGCGGTCTTGACGATGTTCACAGGGCGTTTAGTTTGCCTGTCGGAGGTTTTCATACCATAAAGTTCATGGGCGATGGGCGCGTGCTGCCTATTGACGCTGAAAAGGCCAAGGCAAGGCAGGGAGCGATATTGCAGAAGTATAATATTCCGGCTGAGGTTCGCCTGGAGGAAACGCTATGAAAAAGAACAGAGTGTTTGGGTTAGTTTTAATTTGCGGTCTGACCTTTTCGATTTGCACATCGGGTTTTGCGCAGGGCGAGAGGGCTGATCTGACCGAAGCGATGAAAAAATCGCTGGTTTATCTGGATATATCGTGTTACGGCTATGAGCAGTATCAGCCCTGGAAGAACAGCGACCTTACCGAGCGCAATGGTTACGGCTGCGCGGTGGGTGAGTACGAGGTAATCACCACGGCGTGGAATGTCCGCAACGCTGTGCTAATCAAGGCGCGTGTGTACGCGAAGAACGAGTTCATACCCGCGGAAATAAAGGTCCTCGATTATGAGAGCAATCTTTGTCTTATCCGGCTCGATGCCAGCCAGATGAGCCGGCCCTTGACGCCTGTGAGCTTTACGGAAGATTATGAAAAGGGCGCGGAGGTCGATTTTTATTATCTTTCTTCCGGCGGGCACGTTTACAGCGGGCGGGGGTTTCTGGACCGCGCGAATGTATCGAAATCGACTGTTTCGTTCGAGAGGTTTCTAAGCTTCATCGTCGCCGGTACTTCCGACCGTACGGGCAGGGGCCAGGTCTATTTTTCCTCGGAGGGGGCGATCGGAATCGCCTGCTGGTCGAATAATAACAAGGAGGCGGGGCTGGTTCCGGCGCCTGTGATAAACCGCTTTCTCGATGACGCGGCCGATGGTGACTACGGCGGGTTCGGGGCGGTGGGGTTTAAGATATCGAATCTGCTGGATCCGGCGATGCGGCAGTTTCTCAAGATGCCGGCGGGGGTCAAGACGGGAGCTTTCGTATCCGATGTTTATAATTTGGGTACGGGCAGCGACGTATTGAAGCAGGCGGATGTTATCCTGACGATGGATGGGCATAGTCTTAATCCTTACGGGCGGTTTCTGCACCCGGAATATGACAGGCTTTCGTTCGCTCATTTGATAACGAGCAAGCACGTTGGTGAGACGGTCGAGTTCGAGGTCTGGCGGGATGGCGGGAAGATCAAACTGGAGGCGGAGGTGAAGAATTTCGCGGCGTCGGAAATGCTGGTGCCATATTACGAATTCGCGCAGCCTGAGTATATAGTGACGGCCGGCTATATCCTGCAGAAACTTACGCGGCAGTATATGGCCGAGCGCGGCGACGGCTGGACGGGCAAGGTCTCTCCGCATATTTATAATTATTATAGAAGCGATGCTTTTAAGCCGACGGACGAGCGAAGGGATATCGTGGTCTTGAGTTATGTGCTGCCGGCGGATATTAATCTGGGGTATAAGGACCTCGGGCAGATCGTATTGGAGAAATTTAACGGCAAAGTTATCCGGTCGATCGAAGATGTATTGGAGGCCCAGAAGCTAAATCCCGATTCGGAATTCGATGTATTGGAGTTCGAGATGGATAATCCCGTGGTCGTGATACCGCGAAAGCAGTTGAAGGCGGCTGATATGATGATCGGGCGGAATTACGGCGTGCGGAAACTTGTGAATGTTAACGAGGCTGATGATTAATACTACAGCGCGATTTAGCACTGTAAAACCTTATTTTTTAGTAAAATCCGAAGCACGAAATACGAAATACGAAACAATATCAAATGTTCTCCGTAAGGAGTCCCGAGGACAAAATT
>CAYNKU010000104.1:0-2251 GCA_964397865.1 uncultured Pirellulales bacterium
GCATTATATCGCTGATTCGCGGGATGAAGGCCTCGCATATGTGGGCACAGCCTGCGCAGTAATCGGATTCGGTGGCGCGGGCGTATTCTTCGAGGACCTCGAGGTCGCGGCGGGTGAGTTCGGTTTTGTCGAGGGTGACGGCGACATTTGCGGTCAGGTCGGAGATGTTTTTCATGCCGACACAGGCGGTAGAGAATCTTTTGTCTTCGAGGACGAATTTGAGTTTTGCCTGGATGTCGGTGAGACCCTGGCGGGTGAAATGGTCGATGATCTTTTTGTCTTCTTCGGTTTCGCCGGTTTGTTCGCCGGCTTCGATTGCGCGTTTTTCGTGGCCGCTGAAAGTGACAGTCTTCATTGCGACGAGGCCGATGCCGGCTTTATGGCAGGCATCGAGGGCCTGCTGCATTCCGGGGTATCTTCTGAGGCGAAAGTTGTAGGTTGTCATTATCGCATCGATCCAGTCGAGTTTCGCGGCGGCGGTGAGGCATTGCGACATGTTCTTGTGGGTGGTGAAACCGAAGAAGCGGATGAGCTTGCGTTGCTTCGCGCTTTTTGCCCATTGATTGAGTTCGTCGGTAAGGCGGGCGGGGTCGTCGAGACCGTGGACACCGTAGAAAAGATCGAGGTAATCGGTGTTCATTGTTTTGAGGGCTTTTTGAAGTTGATCCTCGACGTCGGCGATGGTTTTGGCTCCGGAAGCTTTTGATGTCAGGAACAAATCCTTTCGCAATTCGGGATTTCTGGCGACGAACCTGCCAATGTTGCGGGCGCTGTTTCCTCCGACATAGCCGTTTGCGGTGTCCCAGTAGTCGATGCCGTATTTCAAGGTGCCGCGGAGGACTACCTGGTTATCAAGGGCATTGGTACCGAGTGAAAGGCAGGGAACATTTATTCCTGTTTTTCCTAATTTTCGCCGGGGGACTTTGGGGACGGTTTTTTCCGGTTCATTGGGTTCAGCGGTGGCTTTTTTCGCGGTGACAAGAGCGGCGAGGCCTGCGGCGGAAGATGCCTTTAAGAAATTTCTTCTATTTATGCGGTTTTGTTTTTCGGTCATTTTTTTTATTTACGCAAGTTTTGTTACGGCTTCGGCGATGAATTTGGCGATCGGTATTCGCTGTGGGCAGACGCATTCGGCGGGTGAGAAATCGGTGGTGAGGAGTCTGGCTCTGACATCGGCCGGCAGTTGCGCGAAAAGTTCTCTGGCGGCGGCTCTGTCGCCGTAGCTGTTGTAGTACATCAGGTATCGCATTACCTCGCTTATGTATGGGACGTCGGGCAGTGCGTTTTCGCAGATATTCGCGCAGCCTGCGCAATAGCCTGTGCATGTTTCGCCGGCGTATTCGGTGAAGATTTTTTTGTCGGCTTTGGTGAGTTCGGTCTTATCCAGAACTGCGGCGACGTTGGTTGTGAGCAGGGCTACGTTTTCCATTCTGACCGCCACGGAAGCGAATCTTTTGTCTTCGAGGACGAGTTTTATCTTTGCCTGACCCTCGGTGAAACCTTTCTGGAGAAAATGTTCGGTGAGTTCTTTGGCCTGGTCGGCTTCGGAGGCTTTTCCCATAGCTTTCATAGCGGTAAGGCCGATGTCGGCCTGGTGGCAGGCTTCGACGGCGTCCTGGAGTTCGGGTTCGTTCATTACGCGGAAGTTGTAGACTGTCAGGACGGCATCGATCCAGTCGAGCTTTGCAGCGGCGGCGAGGCACTTGGCCATATTTCTGTGGGTGCTGAAACCGAAATGTTTGATGAGTTTTCGTTTCCTGGCACTTTCGGCCCATTTTCTAAGGTCGTCGTTCAATTGTTCGGGGTTTCTCAATACGTGAATGCCGTAATACAAATCGATATAGCTTGTGTTCATCCTTTCGAGTGATTTCCGGAGTCGCTCTTCGATATCGTCTATCGATTTTGCGCCAGAGGCCTTGGAGACTATGAAGAGCTTTTCGCGAAGTTCCGGCGATCTTTTGAGGAACCGGCCTATACCGAGTTCGCTGTTGCCGCCCGAGTAGCCGTGAGCGGTATCCCAGTAGGTGGCGCCCCAGTCGATACACTTTCTTAAAACTATCTGGTTTTCCATCAGGTCGAACATCGTACCAAGCGCGAGGACGGGGACTTCGACGCCTGTTTTGCCCAGCCTGCGTTTTGGGACCTGGGGCAACTTTGTCCGGGCAGATTCTGACGTTGAATTGGGTTCAGCGGCATTGCTGGATGAAGCGAAAACCGATGAGGGCGATATCGACGCCCCGTTTTTCCTGTA
>CAYNKU010000104.1:2261-5452 GCA_964397865.1 uncultured Pirellulales bacterium
TTAGAAAATTTCTTCTATAGATTTTATTTTGTTCGTTTTTCATGATATCGGCCTTTCCAAAATGATTTTGCTACAAGCAGAGGGATATCCTCGTCCTCCGAATGAGTGAAAACTTTTTAATTTCATACCATTTATAGAGTCTCATTGTTCAAAAAATATTTTTTCAGGTTAATTTTCGGACAGCTTCGGCGATCAATCGAGCTATCGGCAGTTGCTGGGGGCAGCGTCGCTGGGCGGCGGTGTAATCGACTTTGGTCAGCCTGGCCCTGATATCAGGAGGTATTTGCGCGAAGAGTCTGCGGGCTCTGGCAGAGTCGCCGTAGCTGTTATTGTACATCAGAAAACGCATAATCTCACTTATACACGGCACCTGCGGGACGGCGGCCTCGCAGATATGGCCACAGCCTGCGCAATAGTTAGAACAGGTGGCGCGGGCGTATTCGGCAAGGACTTCTTTGTCGGCGCGGGTAATTTTCTTATCACTAACAACCGCTTCGATATTGGATTTCAGATTGGCCACGCTGTACATACCTATGCAGGCGGAGGCGATTCTTTTGTCATCGAGCAAGACTTTTATTTTTGCCTGGTGGGCGTTGAAACCTCGGGCGGTAAAGTGATCGATGAGTTTTTTGTCGGCTTCGGTTTTTTCGATTTCAAGGCCCGCTTCGAGTTTGTCTCGATCCTGGAGAGTATTGGCGATGACTTTCATCGCGATCAGGCCGATGCCGGCTTTATGTGCGGCTTCTATGGCGGTTTGCATCTGGGGGTCCTGTATCTGGCGGAAATTATATGTTGTCATTACAACATCTATCCAGGGAGCTTTCGCGCCGGCATGAAGAGCCTGGGCCATGTTTTTGTGGGTTGTAAAGCCAAAGAAGCGGATGAGCTTTCTTTTTTTCGCGCTTTCGGCCCATTTTCTTGCCTCGTCAGTAAGATATTTGGGGTCAGTCAAGTTGTGGAAGCCATAGTAGATATCGACATAATCTGTGTTCATTCTGCTTAGGGATTCCTGGAGTCTTTTTTCGAACTGGTCGGGGTTTCTCGAGCCGGAAGCTTTGGTAGCGATAATTATTTTTTTTCTAAGTTCCGGACTGCGGGCGAGGAACTTGCCTATGGTCTTTTCGCTGGTTCCGGCCATATAGCTTCGGGCGGTATCCCAATAATTAACGCCGTGAGCAAGGGCGCTTCTGAGCATCATCTGGTTGTCGAGTTTGTTTGCTCCGAGTGATAAACAGGGGATTTTCAAGCCGGTTTTGCCGAGTGTGCGAAGCGGGATCGGGGGGGATTGTTCGGTGTCTGATTCAGCAAAGGTTTTTGAAAACATAAAAGCTGAACCCAGACCGGCGGCGGTCGCGGATTTTAGAAATTTTCTCCGGTTAATCCGGTGCTCGTTAATTGACATTTTTACAAATCCTTAAAAATTACTAAACCATTATTACAAACGTTCGAGCAACAGGGACCTGTCGGCGCTTCTTGTTTCTCCTTCGGCGGAGACCCTTACGGCTTTGAGGCCTGAGACGGGGCATTCGTGTTCGCAGACGCCGCAGCCTATACATTTTTCGATATCGACGTATGGTCTTTGCAGGCGGACCTGGATTTCGATCTTATCGCCGGGGGCCGGGGTATTCTTAAAACCCTCAAGGGAGATAAGATCGATAGTGTTTTCCGTATTGGCGGTGATTTTGACTCTCGTTTCGGGCGCGAAGGCGCAGTAATAGTCACCGGTGGAGAATTTGTCCGCCTTTAGAATAGTTTCGACGGTCTCTATGGTATTGCCTGTGATCTTTTTTACGGTCAACGAGCCGTCCCTTACGGTATTGAAACATTCTTCGGTATAGATTGCCTTTGGGCTTACGGGGCAGTTTTCCTCGCAGACGATGCAGGGCTTATCCATTGCCCAGGGCAGGCACCTGTTGCGGTCGAAAAAGGCGGTTCCTAATTTGATGGGGCCGGCGTCGGCGAATTCGCCTGCTCCGTGTTTTTCGTCGAGGGTGATGGGCCTGATGGCTGAAGTCGGGCAGACTTCTCCACAGGCGGTGCAGTTGAGCTGGCAACCGCTGGTACCTATTCGGTTATTGAGTACGGGTGTCCAGAGGCCCTCGAAACCGCCTTCGATGCCGGCGGGCTGGAGGACGTTCGTGGGGCAGACTCGCATGCACTGGCCGCATTTGATACAGCGTTTGAGGAATTCTTCTTCGGTGAGCGAGCCGGGGGGACGGATTACCTTGTGGTGCCAGTTCGCTCCGAGGGCATTGGCGAGTCTCAGGGCCGGGACCGCGAGTATGCCGCTTGCGAGCGAAAGCGCGAAACCTCTTCGGCTGATATCGGGGTCCGCGGTTTCGCCGGCGAGCGAAGGCTGGGATTGATAGCTGATAATTTCATCTTTGCAATCGTCGAGGCAATTAAAACAGAGTACGCATTCAGCTATCCTGATTTCGCCGGCGGGTTCGCAGCCGCCTTCGCAGGCTTTTTCACATAATTTGCAGTTGGAACATTGTTTTTCTTTTTTGCCTATTCGCCAGATCGCGAAGCGGTCGATCACGCCGAAAAGAGCGCCGAGGGGACAGACGAATCTGCAATAAAATCGCGGGATATAGAGATTCAGGAGCACCGTGGTAAGAAAGATCGCGAAAATAACAGAGCCTGCGACATAGTAGCGGGCACTGACCGAGACGAAATTAAAGCCTCTGTCGAGGATAGGCAGCAGGACAAGATTGAATGACCTGGTTACAAGGGGAATCGGGTCGAGCAGACCTGTTTGCAGTGTCGCGGCAACGGAGGGAAAAGCGGCGGCGGCGAGAAAGACCGCCAAAATGAAATATTTTATTCGCTGGGCGGGTCGGTATTTATTGAGAGCTATTTTCTGGGCTGCGGTTTTTTTGCGGTGGGCAAGGTAGCCGACGAAATGGTGGATCGAGCCGAAGGGGCAGAGCCAACCGCAGAAAAATCGGCCTAATAGTATAGTTAATATGACGGTAGCGAGGGCCCAGAGCAGAGGCGAGTAGAGTGTATGGGTGGTGAATATCGTACCGATGGCGACGAGGGGGTCGAGCTGGAGGAACCAGTTGACAGGCCAGGCCCTTATTTGTGAGAACTCTTCGCCTACGGTACTGACAACGCAGAACCAGGCGAACATCGTAAAGAAAAAGAGCTGGCTTATTCTTCTGACAGTTACGATTTTCATAATTTCA
>CAYNKU010000104.1:5552-7626 GCA_964397865.1 uncultured Pirellulales bacterium
TAAAGTAGCAAATTTCGGTTTAAGAGATTTATAATCGGTCGTACCTGAACCGGCTTTTTCGGCGAGGGAAAGATACGGCAGGTCCGAGACTTTCATATCGAGCAGGCCGGAGCCGAAAGAATCGACCGCGACGGTATCGGTGCCGGCGATCAGGGTGTTTGTTCTTTTGAGGTCCGAGATTGAGCCGCCTGTCGGGCCGTTCGAGATCATCGATTCGACGCCGTCGAGGATGACGAGTGTCGGTTTTACCATCATTGAAAGTTCGGCGATGATCGTATTTATGTCCTGGTGGAAGATATTACGGCGGCCTCCGAGCAGGCCGTAGAAATTTTTCATCGTCATTGATGCGCCGCTTCTGTGATGGTCCTTGACGGGGGTGATGCCGATGAGTTTGTCGGCCTTTTCGAAGGGCGCGAAAAAGACGGGCCAGTTCCTGATGAGCTTTGCGCCTTCGAGGGTTGTCGGGCTAAAGAGACTGTCTTTGGGCATAACGACTTTCGCGCCGGCGGCGGAGGCGGCTTTGGCGATACCGCTTATTGTGAAACAGCTTGCCGGGTCGTTGATGGGATTGTCGGCGACGATGACTTGTTTCGCGCGGCCGCGGTCGTAGCAGAGCCGGACGACGGCAGCGATAAGTTCGGGGTTTGCGGTTGCGCCGAGCATGGGCGGCGAGGCGAAGGCTACGTTTGGTTTGATCGCGACGGTTTCGCCGGGTTTTACGAATCTTTCTATTCCGCCTAAAAGATCGATTGCTTTAAGTACGCTCTGCGGTCTGTCGGGGCCCCGGACGATACTGAGGGTCTGGCCGGGGCTATCGGGGACGGAGAAGTCGGGGTATGTTACGAGTTTACTGGTATCGATACCGTCTTTTGGGCCGTCTTTATCATAAAGTATAGATGCTGCGGCCGCGGCGGCGGCGATAGAGAGTCCTGCCTTGGCGGCTCTTTTGATAAGCTGCCTGCGATCGATATTATTTTCAGTCATCTTCGGCAACCTCGCTTAATTTTTTTATAAGAATCTTTGCGAGTTCTTCGGCAGCGGCCTGATCATCAGCCTCGTGGATACCGGCTACGAAAATATCCTGGGCAAAAATGATCTCAATGGTGCCGTAGAAATCCGCCATCATGAGATCGGAGTCGGCATCTTTGGGTTTAACAGCTTTTGCGCCGTTATCGAGAAGGAACTTGTAATAGGTTTTGGCCGTTTGCTGAGCGTTTTGCGGGTCGGGGCGTTTGCTGACAAAGCCTGTTAGGGTTTGGTCGGCGATCTTGTAGCTTGCGGCGAAGACGTTATCGAAAGAGGCCAGGCCGAAGGCGCTTTCGGTATATAGTTTTATCGTTCCGGGGACAAGGTTTTCATTTGTAAGCAGTTTCAATTCGGCTATTTCGGCGCCGGCGACGGGCAAATCGGAGCGGATCTTTCGGGCGAGTTCGGCCATCGCGAGCGATAGTTTGTCGGAAGTGACAAAACCGACTACTTCGACGTAGTATTTGCCGTGCATCATGTACAGGCCGTTGGATGTTTTGTATGCCAAGGGTATTTGCTCCAGCGGCCGGGCGCCGGGTCTTTTCTGGAGGCTGTAGACGGAGAAGGCGTTTTTGGCCTGGCCCATATCGTAGAGATAGAGTTCGGCGATGAGGTTGGGGTCGTTTTCGCTGATGAATCGCTGGGCGTATAATTTTTCAAATCCGGCGTCGGTATAAAGGGGAGCTTTGCCGTTTATTTTTTCGTAAAGGGTGTCGGTCACGTAAATCTCCGGTTCTGAGAGCGCTTGATATCCTGCGGGCAGGAAGTTTGTCAGATCGATATCTTGGGGCTGCTCGGCAGCTTGTGCAACGGGCGCGACGATACCGAAGCGGGCCATATCAAAGCGGGACTGCTTCAGGAGAACAGCGACGGCAATAAAAAAAAGGCCCCCCAGGATAAAGATACTAATAACAAACTCAAGGCGCCTCGAACGCCGATGAATCGAACTCATAGCCTGCTCCAACAAAGAAGGCAATTTATAAACCCTACTAATCCGGTGGATTATAACTTTTGGCGGCGGTTAAATCAAGGGATATCCTTTAAAAGT
>CAYNKU010000105.1:0-5456 GCA_964397865.1 uncultured Pirellulales bacterium
CCATGAAAAAAGCGATCATAATAAGTATCGGCAATGAATTGTTAAACGGACGAAGTGTCGACACCAATACCAGTTATCTAAGCGGCCGGCTCCTGGCGATCTCGATACCCGTTATTCGCGGCTATACCGTCGGCGACGATATCGACCTGATCGTAAAAACACTGCGGGCGGCCCGCGACGAGGCGGACATCATACTTGTAACAGGCGGCCTGGGACCCACACAAGACGACCTCACCCGCCGGGCCTGCGCAAAGTTTATGGGGGCTGAACTCGAACTCAAACCTGAGCTTCTGAAAAAAATAGAATCTTTTTTCAAAAATCGAAACCTGAAAATGCCCCAGATCAACAAAACTCAGGCCTATATACCCGCCGGCGCCGAGCCTTTGGCGAATAACATCGGCACCGCCGCCGGAATCCTGGTCAGAAAATCCGACAAACTGCTCGCGTTCATGCCGGGAGTACCGACTGAAATGAAGGCGATGTTCGAGGATTCGGTTGTGCCCGAACTGGCGAACCTGGCCCGGACCCGGACTATAGTCACAAAACGCCTGCACTGCTTCGGAGCAGGCGAATCCACTATCTGCCAGATGCTCGAACCCATGATGCAAAGAGACAGGAATCCGCAGGTCAACTGCACGGTAAAATGCGGTATAATCACGCTCCATATCACGGCGACCGGCGATACCGCCGCAGCGGGGAAACTGGTCGAGGAAACGGAAAAAACGATTCGAAACAGGCTTGGCGGTTTAGTTTATGGGACTAACGGCCAAAATCTCGAAGATGTGGTAGGCCTTGAACTCACCCGGCAGGGAAAGACTGTCGCAGTCGCCGAATCCTGCACCGGCGGACTTATCGCCAAGATGCTAACCGACATCGCCGGAGCAAGCGCCTATTTCACCCAGGGCTGGGTTACCTACAGCAATGAATCAAAACAGAACCTGTTGGCTGTACCGGCCGAACTTATCGGAACTTACGGCGCGGTCAGTGAACAGGTGGCCGAAAATATGGCAAAAAACGCATGCAAAAAGGCATATACCGATTTCGCGATAGCGGTTACCGGAATAGCCGGCCCGACAGGAGCAAGCGAACAAAAACCCCTCGGGTTGGCCTATATAAGTATTGACGGCATTGATGGATGCGAAACCAGGCGGTTTATTTTCAGCGGAGACAGGAATATCGTGCGAATCAAAACGGCACAAACCGCGTTGAATATGCTCAGGCTAAAATTGTAGATTTGACTTAATAAGTTAATGTTGATATAATAAGGTTTATCCTGATTAACAAAATACCGAAAGAATAAGTGAATATGGCAAAAAAACGCAGAAAATTAGGTGAAATACTCTATAAAGCGGGCGTTGTAAAAAAAGACTCTATCATAAACGCCATAAAAACCGCCAGGAACGATAATAAAAGGCTCGGCCAAGTACTTCTTGAATTAGGACTGCTCGACGAAGAGACCCTCACAAAAGCGATAGCCAAGCAGGCCGGAATGAAATATATCGACGTGGGAAAAGTCTCCATCCCCGATGATGTACTAAAGCTCGTCTCCGATGATATCATAAGAAGACACAACATCCTGCCTTTGTCTCAGGATAACGGCAGACTGCAATTGATCGTCAGCGACCCCTTTGATTTCGATGCGATGGATGCCGTTCGGTTCCGCCTGAATACCGAGATAGACTGCTGCCTCGGCAGCCTGTCAAAAATCAAGTCGTTCATCGATGATTCCCTTGATACCGCACAAAGAGAAGAAGATGACAAGCTCAAACACAGTATCGACGCAACTGCCGCCGAACTCGCCGAAGCCGGCCAGGAATTAAAGGCACAGGCCCTCAAGGCACAGGCCGCCGGCGGTATGGACGATGGTCCGGTCGTTAGGCTCGTAAACCTGATTATAGATAACGCCTATTATATGCGAGCAAGTGATATTCACGTCGAACCGATGGCCGACCGAATAAGAATCAGATATCGCGTCGACGGCGTCTGCCTCGAAAAAGACAACATCCCCAAGAACATGCAGGCACAGTTACTGACGCGTTTTAAGATTCTCTCCGGTATGGACATCGCCGAGAGAAGACTGCCGCAGGACGGCAGAATAAAACGAACTATCGGCGGACAGGATATCGACTTTCGTGTCTCGGCCCTGCCGGGCTATCACGGCGAAAGTGTCGTACTTCGTATCCTGCGGCCCGATGCGGTTAATATCGGTATTCAGTCGCTCGGCTTTGAGCAGGATGACTACGAGCATTTCCAGAAAATAATCAGAAGGCCCAACGGTATCTTTCTTGTTACCGGCCCGACCGGCAGCGGTAAAACCACAACCCTTTATGCGGCGTTGCAGGAGCTTAACACGCCGGACAAAAAAATTATTACCGCCGAGGACCCCGTCGAGTATAACTTTGCCGGCATGAACCAGTGCCAGGTAAGAGACGAGATCGGCCTGACGTTCGACAGCATCCTCAGGGCGATGCTCCGACAGGCCCCCAATATCATCCTCGTCGGTGAAATTCGTGACGGGGCCGTTGCCGATATCGCCATTCAGGCCGCTCTTACCGGTCACCTTGTCTTCAGTACCCTGCACACCAACGACGCGCCCAGCGCCATTACGCGTCTGATAGATATGGGCGTAAAACCGTTTCTCGTCGCCAGTTCGATCCAGGCCATTATGGCTCAGCGACTGGTTAGAGTTATCTGCAGTAAATGCAAGACGATAGATAAAAACCCCGATCCGCACAATCTCAGGCTCCTTAATATTACACCCCAAGACCTCAAAAAGCATTCTATCTATAAAAGCACCGGCTGCAGCGCATGCCAGGGAACCGGGTTTAAGGGGCGTATTGCTGTCTTCGAAATGGTCGAACTGAACAACGAAATAAGGGAACTGGCATTCGCGAAGGCGCCTACAACCGAATTAAGAAAGGCTTCGGTAAACAGCGGCATGAGAACCCTCATGGAGGATGGAAAGATCAAAATATTCAACGGCGTTACCACGCCCGCCGAAGTCGTCAAGATATCGCAGATAGAAGAATTGCTTGTTGAGTAAACTTTGGTTATTTGATGAGGATTAATTAATGGCAACAGTTAATATGGACAGGCTCCTCCAGGCCTGTGTTACACAGGACGCATCCGATATACACCTTACTGTCGGCAGGTCGCCGGTATTTCGGCTCCACGGATCACTGAGGTCTCTTGAAACCAAAGTACTCGAACCCGATGATACCGTCGCTTTGATGAAGAGTATCACCCCCGAGCGTAATCAGCAGGAATTGCAGGAAGAAGGGGGAACGGACTTTGGTTTTGCCTTCGGCGATGCGGCCAGATTTCGTGTTTCCGTTTTTAAGCAAAGAGGCAATGTTACCATTGTACTGCGACAGATTCCTACCAAGATTATGGGCCTTGACGAAATAGGACTGCCCAAGATTTGTGCCGCACTGTGTCGCCGGCCCAGAGGAATGTTTCTTGTAACAGGCCCGACCGGCAGCGGCAAAACCACCACCCTTGCCGCTATGGTAAACTATATTAACGAAAATTTCGACCGTCACATAGTAACGATCGAAGAACCTATCGAATATTACCACCAGCACAAGAAATCCATTCTCAACCAGCGTGAAGTGGGTGTGGATGTCCCCAGCTTTTCCGAAGCCCTCAGGCGTGTTCTCAGGATGGACCCGGATGTAATCCTCGTTGGTGAACTGCGAGACCTCGAAACCATCGAAGCCGCCGTCCGGGCCGCTGAAACAGGCCACCTGGTCTTCAGTACCCTTCACACAACCAGTGCCGCCGGCACGATTACCCGTATTATTGACGTCTTTCCCCCTAACCAGCAGGAGCAGATTCGTACCCAGCTCGCCGGTAACTTGATCGCCGTTCTCAGCCAGGTCCTTTGCCCGCTTGCCAGCGGAAAAGGCAGAATAGCAGCTTATGAGTTTATGGTTGTTACTTCCGCTATAGCAAATCTTGTCCGTGAGAACAAAACCTTCAGGATCGATTCGAGTATACAAACCGGTAAAAAACTCGGTATGCAGCTGCTCGATGAGCATCTCTGGCAGTTGTATGATATCGGCAAGATCACCCTTGATGAAATGCTTGAAAAGGCCCGTCAGCCCGGTATGTTGCAGGATAAAGCCATAGCGAAAAGAAATACTACAAGGAAAAAACGCGGCAAAGGCCGGGGAGACACCGATATGGGGACTATTTTACGCACAGGTTAAAAAACACGGGCTTTAACCTTGCATTTACTTGATTCGACATCTGGTTTATAGGACAAGCTTAAAACCTCAAATACATCATCTTGTGCCTAATACGCTGCAAAATCCGATGTTTTGACCTTTTGAAGGCCCCTGTAACCCGTTTTCGTACCCCGCTTTTTATTTCAATAGGGCGGTAAAATGGGTAATTAAAAAGTCTTATATACCACGTGTCTATTTGCTAATTTGCTTGCTAAAAAAGAGTTAATGGGTTATAATATCATCAGAGTTAAGGGCAGATTTTTGGCTCGAATAACTGTGAGTTTTTGATTCAGGTGACAGTATGAAAGATCATCTCCCTCCAATAGACCAGTTGCGAGGAAGAACGCTTGGCAGGATTCTGATAAAAATGGGCGTTCTGACCAGAGAAAAAGTTCATGAATGCCTCAGGGTCCAGAAACAAAAGGGCGGGAAAGTAAAGCTGGGGGAAATACTTCTCGAGATGGGACTGGTCGACGAAGATCAGTTGCAGGTGGCCCTGGCAGCCAAGGAAGGGATGGAATACGTCAGTCTCGAGGGCGTCGATATCCCTGCCGGTGTTATTGACACTGTAGCCGCCCAGATGGCAAATAACTACCGGATCGTACCGATAGCGTTCAACGAAGATCAAAACGAACTTACCGTCGCCATGGACAGTGCCGAGAATTTCCGGGCGATCGATGACCTCAACACGCTGCTCGGATTCAAGGTCATCGCCAAAATAACCGAACCTGAGACACTGGAGAGCCTACTGGTCAAATACTATAAAGATCAGGACGGCAAAGAAGGCATAAACGACCTGATCAACGAGATACAGGGTGACAGTTTTCTTGCTGAGTTCGAGGGCCGAGGCCAGAGTATCGACCTTGGCGACTTAAAGGAGCTTTCCGAATCAAATCCCGTCAAAAAACTTCTTAACCTCGTATTGCTTCAGGCGATTCGGGACAAGGCCTCCGACATACATTTCGAGCCATTCGAGAACGAATACAAAATGCGTTACCGCATTGACGGCGTTCTTTACGAGATGCACCCGCCACCCAAGCATATCGCCACAGCTTTGAGTTCGCGTATCAAGGTTATGGCAAGTCTGGATATCGCTGAGCGGCGTCTGCCCCAGGACGGTCGAATTTCACTTACCGTTCAGGGCAACCCCGTTGATCTGCGTGTCAGTATTCTTCCCACGATGTTCGGTGAAAGTGTCGTGCTTCGTGTTCTTGACCGAAGCCAGGT
>CAYNKU010000105.1:5556-7568 GCA_964397865.1 uncultured Pirellulales bacterium
GTGATGGTCGGTGAAATCCGTGACCTCGAGACGGCACAAATTGCCGCACAGGCATCTTTGACCGGGCACCTGGTCTTTACCACGCTGCATACAAACGACGCTCCCAGTTCGATCGCCCGACTTCTGGACCTCGGCGTTGAGCCGTTTTTGATTACAGCCACTCTCGAAGGAATTGTTGCTCAGCGTCTTGTACGAAAGATATGCGCGCATTGCAAAACAGAGTTCGAGCCGACCGAAGCCCAGTTGATGGAACTGAGTATTTTGCCCGAGGATGTTCACGGCAAGGTATTCTTCTACGGCCGGGGCTGCAACAGGTGCAACAACACGGGCTACAGAGGGCGAACGGCTCTTTTTGAAATCATGGCGTTCAATGACGAAATTCGCGACCTTATCATGAACAACGCTTCGACGAATATTCTCCGTGCGGCCGCACAGAAGGCCGGCATGAGACTTCTGCGTGATAACGGCCTGGCCGCGATCTATGACGGTGTTACCACTATAGACGAAGTTGCCAAGGAAACGATCGCCGAAACTCAATAAGAGTATGTGAATATGGAATACGTAATCATTAATCGCTGATTGCGAGGAGGTAGATAGATGCCTACTTTTAAGTATGAAGCTATGGACTCTCAGGGCGTAGCCATAAAGGACGAGATAGAGGCCCTGAGCCAGAAAGAAGCGATAAGCAAAATCAGGAACATGGGCTATTTCCCCACCAAGGTCCAGGCTGAAAGTGCGGGCAAAAAGGCTGCCGCCAGGGCAGCGGCCAGACCCCAGAAAAGACGTGGCGCGGGAGGCAGGGTCAAACCCAAATTCGTAACCCAGTACGCAAGGCAGCTTTCAACCCTGCAGGATGCGGGTCTGCCTATTCTGCGCTCACTGAGGATTCTCGAAGAGCAGCAGAAATCCGGAACCTTCAAAAAGGTTATCGGCTACGTAGCCGACGACATCGAAGGCGGCGCGACACTTTCCGAGGCATTGGGCAGATTCCCGCGCGCTTTCGACAGGCTCTTTGTAGGTATGGTCGCGGCCGGGGAAACCGGCGGTGTGCTTGACCTGATCCTGGCGCGTGTCGCGGAGTTTATGGAAAAGGCTATGAAGCTTAAATCCCGCGTTAAAAGCGCGATGGTATACCCGGTAGTGGTTATGGGTGTGGCGTTTTTGATCCTGCTGGGCTTGATGACCTTTGTAGTGCCTCAGTTTAATACCGTGCTGGGTGAAATGCTCGAAGGTGCGCAAATGAACGCCGTAACCCGAACGGTGCTCGGCATAAGCGCATGGATCGCCTATGAGTGGGGCTGGCTTGTTTTAATAGCTATACCCTTTGGGTTCGTTTTTATATGCAAGATCGCAAGGCGTTTTCGCGTCGGCAGACTGGTGCTGGATTCCATTAAATTGAAGCTGCCGGTTATGGGAAATCTCACCAGCAAAGTTTCTATCACGAGATGGACAAGAACCCTCGGAACCCTGATTGGGGCGGGTGTGCCGATTCTCGACGCTATAACCGTAACCAGTGAGACCGCGGGAAACGAAGTCTTTACCAAGATGCTCAACAACGTCCATAATTCCATCCGCCAGGGTGATACCTTCGCCGCGCCGCTTCAGCAGTCAAAAACTGTTGACTCGCTTGTGGTAAATATGGTCGCTGTGGGCGAGGAAACCGGTGACCTCGACAAGATGCTTTTGAAAATCGCTGACAATTACGACGAGCAGGTAGACGTGCTGGTCGGCTCATTGATGTCGCTTCTCGAACCTATCATGATCGTTGTTTTAGGGTCGGTGGTTATGGTGATCGTGCTGGCGATATTTTTGCCGATGATTCAGATTATTACCGGCCTCAGCAGTGGCGGCGGTTAATAATGAAAAATAATCAACTTTCTAAATCTAAGAATAAGGAGAACCAAAGTGGAATCAGTCATTAAAAAAAGCAACAAAAGGGCGGCTTTTACCATTGTGGAGCTGCTGACTGTTATGAGTATCATTGTGATCCTTATGGGGCTGGTTCTGCCGGC
>CAYNKU010000106.1:0-7543 GCA_964397865.1 uncultured Pirellulales bacterium
TTCTCGTTTAGCCCGGTCACCTGTGGGCCGGGTCATTCCGACCGAGCGCAGCGAGCGGAGGAATCCATTAAAACTTCGTCACTGCGAACATCTTGTTTCGCCGTTGTGCCGATTAATCGGGAGCGAAGGAGGACCTGTCGCGTCGAAGTCTCTTAGGACAAAGGCAGATACTCAAAGCAAAAATGGGCCGCAAGTATTTCACTCACAGCCCATTGATTACCATTAACAAAGTAAAACTCATTCACTGCTTAATATATCGATGATTTCCTGTGCCGCGGCAATGAGGATATCAGCGTCCTCTTGAAAAATTTTCTTTCCGCTCAGTGCTTCAACAACATTGATAAACGCCCGCAGTGAATTAATAGCCGCCACATCGTTTTTGTCGTTATCGTCAGCCAATTTTTGCAGCGCATTCTCCAGCTTTGATTCCAGACTATTGGCAATTCCTTCGTGCAGACCCAGCTCATCGATATACTCCGATAGACCAAGCAGCATCTCGAAAGGAGTCAACACCTGGAACTCATAAGCACCCATATCGATGATCCCGTTGCTGACACGAGGATTACCATCGATATCGGTTTCATTTGGCTCAGCCACATAATTCGGATCACCAGCATCAATACACGATGAAGCCTCACACAAGCGATAATCACCAATACCGGCATCAACAAAACGCGGATCATCACCGATATTACCGACACCGCCTAAATCGCCCGTCCAACCTTGTACACAACTGTAGTTAATCACTGGCGAGCCACCATGAATCTGTGCCGACTCATCAGTACTACCGCCAGCACTATTGCCCCAGAATATGCAGTTGCTTATTACCGGGACCGAACGATGGTTGACAATCCCTGCAGCCCAGCCGCTTGCAGTATTGCCGGTGAAAGTACAGTTAATCAATATTGGATTGCTGTTGTTGTTTTCATTCTGTATTGCTCCTCCAGCAATACTTGCCGAGTTACCTGTAAACAAACAATTCATCAGCACAGGGCTGCTGGTATGATTGCGCAGCGCACCTGCGACCCAATCAGATGAATTATTGCGGAATATGCAATTAATCAGTATCGGGTTGCTATTGTCCTCATTATGTATCCCACCCCCTGCGAGGCTGGCCGAGTTATCTGCAAAAACACAATTAACGATCATAGGAGAGGAATTCTTACATCGAATTGCCCCGCCAACTGAACCATAACCACCGGTAATAGTAAAGCCTTCAAGAATAGAGTTTGCGTCTTCGATTGTATGAAAATTAAAACCTCGATGTGGTTCGTGTTCGGTTCCCTGGCAATTGATAACTGTTGAGGCCACTACATCAGGGTTCTCAGGATCAATACTGCTAAGTGTGATCGCTTTGCCCTTAAAGTCCAGGTCACGGTTGCCTTCGCCCATGTAGAAGCCGATTGGAACGATAACGGTATCTCCGTTTTCTGCCGAATCAATTGCATCCTGAATCGTCCCAAAGTTCGCATCAGCAACATATAGAACTACTGAAACAGTTTGTGGGTTATTAACGGCACAGGGGTCGGAAATTGTCAACTGGCAATCGTATAGCCCCGGCAGAGAAGGCATCGTTATACTTAAAGTAACATCGTCGATATCAGCCAGGCCGGTCGAACTACCGCTGTTGGGATAAACCTCCAGCCAGTCGCAATCTTCATCTATTACCCAATTGAGTGTCCCTGGACCACCATTGCAAATAGATAAGATCTGCGGCTCCGGAGTTGGGCCATCTGAAACAACGCTGAAAAAGAAGTCTTCATCACTTACTCTTATCGTAAGATCTTCTGTCTCCAGCAGATCGATAAACGCAGATGGATTGATGATCCTGACGCCTGCCGGGTTTACATATGCTGTCTCAAAAAGCAGATCAACCATTTGATCGCCCCATAAGTCGGGGTTTATTTGCCAGCCCATTGCGAGCACACCCGCGCAATAGGGTATTGACCAGCTAAGCCCCCCACGACCCCAATAGATGTAACTGTCTCGGCCATGATAATCGTAATGTTGAGCTGTAGTACGGCAAGATGAAGGGACATTGATACGTTCGGGATTACTACTTGGCGGATAACCTGGAAAGCCGGGTGTGCACTTGGCAACATTTTCGGGGTCATCCAGATCATACCAACAACTACTAATTAGCCCTCGATGGCTTGTGCAGTCCAGTACGAGAATCCCCGCTGCTTCGGCTCGACTGCATGCCTCGTCCCACATATGATTATTAACCTCAAAAGGTGACCCTGGCCCCGAAGGCGCAGCCGAGACCGATACAACGCGAATCTTCTCAGAAACTGGCATCGCTTCGTTTTGTGCGATAATCCAGTCCAGGCCGTCCGCATAGTAGGCCGCATCTCTTAACCACGAAGGAGCTGCCGCGTAATAAATCCGTGCCCCCGGTGCCGTTCCGCAATTTTCCCCTACAAGCAGACTTGCAACAGCCGGGCCGTGCATACTGCTTTCGTGGCCGCCGCACCCCGTATCATAATATGCCGCGATCTTGCCATCATACTCAGGGTGATCAGGATACATTGGCTGATCAATTATGGCAACATTTACACCGGCTCCGGTAATACCCCGCTGGTGGAGTTGACGTACACCCAAACCTGGATTCATCGCAGCAGTCATTAATTCATCTGGTGCCCAGTCTCCGGGCATCTTCGCCGGCTCCGGCCACACCGTCTCCTGATTGAAACTTAATGTCTCAATAAGCCCGTTTCTGCCCGAGAGGTCCAGGTTGCTCATATCCATTGACCTGATATCGTCGAATGGCTCAACTGAACTTACAGGTGGTGGCGGAGACGGAATGTTAGTACTACGCATCACATATAAAGCACTTACATTATAATCCCGAAAGAAGAAGCGAACGTTCTGATCAGACCGCTTATAGTAGCAATAACCCACCGTGCCATTAATGTCTTTATACAGTACCCCATCCTGAAATTCGCATGGCTGGCCCACAACCGTTTCGGTTGGCTGCCCCACAACGTCGAGTACATCATCGAGCGATGAACCTACATGAATTTGGCCTTGAAAAAGATAATCAGCTGATCTAAAACGCAATTCACTAATATATCCATTTTTCATAACGACATCAAAATCATTTGGGTATCGTGCGATATAAACATTAGGCAAATTATCTCTCGTATAAGTTTGGTTTCCCCAAATATACGCAATAGGCTCACCGAAGATGTCGATAACATCATCAAGGGTAGCTGTATCAATATCCAACTGTGCAACCTGGTCATTAATATCCGCAGTTGCAATGCCGGATAAAAACACCACTGCCAATAACGCCATGAAAACAACTCCGGCAGCCGACCATTTATTAGAACTTTTCTTCAACATAATAACCCTCCTTTTAGATTCAACATATTTTTTAGTTAACCCCCGTCATTGTCACTTCGTGTTATGTACATTCCCGTTACCTTATAATTCAAGAAAAAGAATCGGACATTCTGATCCGAGCGACGGTAGTAGCAACGCCCCTTCGTGCCCTCGATGTCTTTATATAGTACACCGTCAAACCATCCGATCGGCCCGCCTTCGACAGTTTCTCTCGGCTGCCCCACCACTTCAAGTACTTCGTCGAGCGTAGAGCCTACCCGGATTTGGTCACGAAAAGAAAAGTCCGTAAAAGTTGAACTAAACCGCAGCTCAATAATTTTGTCCCAATTCATGTAAATCGAAAAATCATCCGGATAGACTACACAATATTGATCCGTGGGAATCTTGGCCTTATCTATAGTCTCCCTGCCCCATACATACTCTACCGGCTCACCGAAAATCCCGATGATATCATCAAGCGTCGCTGTATCGATATCCAGCTTTGCGACTTTCTCAGGAAAATCCCGGCGAAATTCCGCCAACGTAACAGGTCGCTTCTCACCGGTAAATAAAATCGTCAGCAAAATTGCAGCAGCGATGATGCCGACCAACACAAGACCAACCCATAATATATTTGTTCTGGCAATATGGGCCGGCTTTTGAAAATCACCAGGGACAGACTTCCTCATTACTTCAAGTAACTGCTGGTATTCCTCCTCCGTTATCTTGCCGTCTCTGCGAAGCTCCAGCAGTTCCTGCTCTGACGATATATCTTCCATTTCTTATCTTCCCGTAAGTTTCCCCAGCATATCTTTGGCCTCGGTAACACTGATTTCATCTGCCCGCAGTTTTTCCAGGATGGCCTTTTTCTGGCCGTCCATCTTCGCCACCGACTTATAATTCGCGATCAACTTATCTAAACGCGACCGTATCGCGGCATAACCAAGCGAGCTGTTCTCTTCCAGTGTCTTAATACTGAACCCCGCCAGAAGATACTGCTCCAGGAACTCTTGGTCTTCGCTGCTAAGCTTGCTGAAAAGCGTCTCCCCGAAATCACCCTCGATTTTGACCTGGCACGTCGGGCACGCCATCGCCGCCGTCCGCATCGGCAACCCGCAACAAGGGCACAACGTTGACAGAAACTTACCTTTCATAATACAATTATATTAGCACAAAAAACAAGTAAGTCAAGAAAAATTTGACTAATATTAAAAAAATCCAAATTTTTTTAGACCTCCCAAGCTTATTTTATAATAATCTTCCAGCCCCAAAAATCAAAGAAAATCCCTGTGATTCAAACTCCACCAATTATACCTTTTTCCCTTTCATTCAGTTGTTCCTGACCGCTGTAGAGCCGAAATCTACTATAACCCGTGAAGGCGAAGTAGCACGCCCATTGCAGCAATCTCCACAGGATTTCCACTATCCGCGTAAATATTTGCTGAAAAAGTGTTTATTTACTCTTTGCCATGGCGGTGACTCGGAGCTGATTCCGTAATTTGACCCAACTTCTCACATACCCCCTTAAAGACCATAACTTTCTTATCTTAAGATAGTTAAGAAAATTAACCGTCCGCAAAAAACAGGATTGATTGCCTTGGTAATTTTCACAGCCGATTTGCCCCTCCGGCCGACGGGCCAAAAGAAGACTTCCGGCCTCGCTATCTGAGTTATCAACAACTTATCCACAGTCACTCAACCTCGCCCCCTCAAAGACACTTCAAGCCGCACTAATGCAGCAATATAGTGCTAAAAAAAGGTTTCCTTGGCGTATAAGTATTTGCGGAAATTGCGGTATAATGATATTTTGTTGTACCTGTTTTACACACGGCCTTTATGGATTTTAAGGAGATTTGCGGGTATGCAAACAAGCGTTTTTAAGCAAAAAGTGCAGGATAAATCAGCCTTCGTAATCCTCGCCGAACTAACCGGAGGCCCCGGTTTTAACTTTGCCCCGATAGAGAATTTTCTAAAGGCTTATAAAGACGCCGGCGATTCCGCCATTCCCGCAGGTTTTGATTTTGTCGGCATAACCTCCCCGCAAAACCCCGGCGGCGTAGCCAATATAGAACCTTCCGACGTCCTCAGCCAGATTACGCTGAAAGACCTCCTCGGTAACCTCGAATTTATCCCCCACATAAGCTGCAAAGATCAAAACGCCGACGCCATCATCAGCTCACTCGTCGGCTCTAAAAAAGCGGGCGTAAAATCCATCCTCGCACTCACAGGCGACAAACCCCTCAAAGCCAAGGGCGTTTTCGAACTCGATTCCATCGGCCTGCTCCAGCTTATAAAAAATATCAACTCCGCCGCTTACATCAAAGCCCGCCCCGACGCCCTCGGTGATATCCATCAATTCACCGCCGGCGCAGCAGTATCGCCTTTCAAGTATACCGAAGCCTCACAGATGCAGCAGTATTACAAAATGGAAAAAAAGATCACCGCCGGCGCGGAATTCCTCATCACCCAGGTCGGATGGGACTGGAAAAAATCGCTCGAGCTTTTCGATTATCTAAAGCAAAACAATATCGACATCCCCGTCATAGGCAACGTCTATCTGCTAAGCACCATCACCCCCGCCCCGCGACTGATGCACGATATAAAACTCCCCGGCTGTTTCGTCAGCGACGAGCTCTTCGAAAAGGTCTACTCCGAAACCGTCGACGACCACATCGAACGCGCCGCCCAGCAGGTCGCGATGTACAAGGCCGTCGGTGCAGCAGGCGTTGATATCGGCGGTGTTCACGATTTCGAAATGTTCAAAAAAATACTCGACCGCGCCGCAAAAATAGGCGACGACTGGCAGCAGTTCAAGGACAACCTCTCCTGGCCCGCCAAAAATCCGTTCTATCTCTACGACGACCAGGGCCGCGCCGTAACACTATCCAAACGCCGAAAAAAGCTAAACCATATCTTCTTTAACTTTATGCACCGGGCGATACTCGATTCCGATTATTACGGCTTCCACCTCTTCAAAAAAATCATGGCCGCCCTCGGCACCGAAAAAGCGAAAGGCCCCCTCTACAAATTATTCAACGCCTCCGAAAAGTATATGAAGTACCTGCTCTTCGACTGCCAGGAATGCGGCGACTGTTTTCTACCCGAGAATTTCGGCCTGTGCACCATAGGCGGATGCGAAAAAGGCATGGACAACGCCCCCTGCGGCGACTCCACCGCCGACGGATATTGCGGCAACAATCTCGAGCGCCTCTGCATCGGCGAATACATCTATAAAGCCGCGGCCGCTGAAAAAGGCGGACTCGTAAAACTGCGAAAAACTATCAATAAACCCAGAAACCCCGCCCTCGAACACTCCTCCTCCGTCCTCAACTACCTCTTCGGCAAAGACCACACTATGAAAAACCCGATAATCTATATCGGCGAATCCATTCACGCCTCGATCCCCAAAACAGGCAAAATAATGAAACGGCTCGCCGACCTCGGCCCCGACGCCTATACCAAACCCAGCGGCGAATTGAATTACATCAAGGCCCTCATCGAATCCCAGGCCTGCGACGGCGCCGACTATATCGCCGTCAACCTCGACGCCTTCGGCGAAAGCGATCCGCAAGTCGCCGTCGACATGATGATCGAATACGTCAAAATGGTCCGCAAGTGGGGCTCCGGCATACCCATCTGCATCGACAGCAGCGACGACGACGTACTCATCACCGGTTTGAAACAGTGGTACAATACCGCCGAACCCGTGAAAAAACCGTTGATAAACTCGATTAAAGTTTACACCGCCGACAAGATGATGCCTCTGAAAAAAGATTACGACTTCGCATTCATCGGCCTGCTCGTCAGCGAACAAAAACCCACCGGCCCAGGCGGCTCACATTCCGTCGACGAACTTTATTCGCTCGCAAAAGAGCTTTTCGCAAAGGCCGTAAACCAATATGGCTTCAAACCCGCCGACATATTCTTCGATTCGACGGTATTCCCGCTGGCCATCGATATGCCGATGGAACCCGATGTCCCCGGCTATACATTCAGGGCCTTCGAGACCATCAAAAAGATAAAGAGCGATCCGGAAATGCAAGGCGTGCATTTCTCACTTGGCGTCAGCAACAGCGTCCGCGACCTGCCCGGCAGAAAAATCGGCGTCTGTCGAGCATACGTCGCAAAGGCTATGGAATACGGCCTCGACGCCGGAATCGTCAATTCCGCCCATCAATACGGCAAAGTCGACCCCGACCCCGAACTGATGAAAATGGTA
>CAYNKU010000107.1:0-7542 GCA_964397865.1 uncultured Pirellulales bacterium
CTGCGACAAGCAGCAATGAAAGGCCCCTTCATAACGAAGGGGCCTTGTTTTTTTGTGTTCCGGCCGGGGGCATAACTTACAGGGGGCAGCTTCTTGCTATTTTTGTTTAATTGTCTATACTATTGGGGCCTTGTAATCTTGTAATATGGGTATAAAGGCAGGTTTTTGAGATTTCCGGCTCACGGGAGACAAGATGATGGATAAGTTCAGATACGAAGACGCCAAACTGTTCGCTGAAGAGGTGGCTGTCGAAGAAATAGTCGACCAGGCGGGTACGCCCGTCTATATCTACAGCAGGGCTACATTCCTTGACCACCTCCGAAAGATTCAAAACGCCTACAGCCGGCTCGATACGACTATCTGCTATTCGATCAAGGCCTGCGGTAATATAAATATCCTGAAGTTCATGGCCGAAACCGGCAGCGGATTCGATATCGTCAGCGGCGGCGAGTTACATAGGGCTCTCGAAGCCGGAGCCGATCCTTCGAAGATCGTTTACGCCGGCGTAGGCAAAACCGACCGTGAGATCATCGAGGCATTAAGCGCCGGCATCGGGTATTTCAATATCGAATCCGAAGCCGAGCTGGAAAATCTCATTCGAATCGCCGGCCTGGAAAATAAACAACCCAAAGCCGCCTTGCGTGTCAATCCGGATGTCGACCCACAGACTCATACGTACACCACCACCGGCAAAAAAGAAACCAAGTTCGGCATCGATATCGAACGCGCTCGAAAAGTTTTTGCCGACTACGGCAAAAACAAAACGGTAAAACTCTGCGCGATCGATATACACCTCGGTTCGGCGGGCCATACGGTCGAGCCTTATGTCGAGGCAATAGAGAAGGTGCTCTCGCTTATCGAGAAGCTCCGCGCCGATGGCTTTACTATAGAAACCCTCGATATCGGCGGCGGCTACGGCGCGGACTACGTAACCGATACCGCGCCCACGGCCGCGGATTATGCCGCCGCGATAGTGCCCCTGCTCGAAGGCAAGGACCTCAAACTTATCCTCGAGCCCGGAGCGAGCATAGCCGCCAACGCCGCTGTTCTGGTTACGAAGGTTCTGTATCTCAAAACAGGCGGCAGAAAGAAATTCGTCATAGTCGACGCGGGTATGAACGACCTGATCCGTCCGCCCTTATACGGCTCGTTTCATTTCATCTGGCCCGCTAAAGTCGGCGAAGAATTCGTTCCCACCCGCCGGGACGAGGATTTGAAAATCGATGGGACCGAGGTTGTCGATATAGTAGGGCCTATCTGCGAAGGCGCGGACTTTTTTGCCAAGGCCAGACCCATCCCGCCCGTCCAGCGAGGAGACTTGCTGAGCATCTTCACCGCCGGAGCATACGGTTTTAGTATGAGCAGCAACTACAATGCCCGCGGCCGGGCGGCGGAGGTGCTCGTAGACGGACAAACCTTCAAGGTCATAAGAAGACGTGAAACATACCAGGACCTGACGGCACCGGAAAAATAATCGCTGCAATTTAAGAATCACGCCAAATATCTCAGACCACCCCGGCGCGCTTAGAAATTTCGCTCGATAAAGCCGGTATCGATCTTGTTCTTGACGAAGAGATTGTGCGAGAGAATGTTCAGGCACGACGGTATCGTTGTTTTTACCGGCTCGATAACGAATTCTCGCAGCGCCCTTTTCATCGTCGCGATGGCCTGGTCTCTCGTATTCTGGTGGACGATCAGTTTGGCGATCATCGAATCGTAATTGGGCGATACCCTCCAGCCCTGATGAACGTGCGTATCGACCCTCACGCCCGGGCCGCCCGGCGGAATATATCTTGTGATCGTCCCGGGAGAGGGTGAAAAATTATTTTCAGGGTCTTCGGCATTGATCCGGCACTCGATAGCCACCCCGCGATGTTCGATATCGCGCTGATCGAGGTCGAGCTTTTCACCGCCGGCGATCCTGATCTGCCATTTTATCAAATCGTGCCCCGTCACCATCTCGGTTACGGTGTGTTCGACCTGGATCCGGGTATTGACTTCGATAAAGTAAAATTTATTTTCCTTATCGAGCAGAAATTCGACCGTTCCGGCGCCGTGATAGTCGGCCTCTTTTACTATTCTAAGCGCCGCGCTGCACAATTCTTCCCTGTCCCTCTCGTCCAGCACCGGGCACGGCGATTCCTCGATCATCTTCTGATGCCTTCGCTGAATGGAGCAGTCCCTTTCATAAAAATGCAAAGCCTTGCCTGCCGTATCGGCCATCACCTGCACCTCGACGTGCCTCGGCTCGACGATATACTTTTCGAGGTATACCCTTCTATCACCGAACGCGACCTCTGCTTCGGCCTGGGCCGCGTTAAACGCCGAGCGAAAACTCACATCGTTATGAACAACTCTCATCCCACGTCCGCCCCCGCCGGCCGAGGCCTTGATCATAACCGGATAACCGATCTCGCCCGCCAGCTTTAGCGCCTCGGATTCTTTCTCGATAGCCCCTTCGGAACCCGGCGACACAGGCACCCGCGCCTGCAGGGCCAGTTTTCGTGCCGCGACTTTATCGCCGAGCTGCCGCATCGATTCGACCGACGGGCCGATAAATGTTATTCCGCATTCGTGGCATATCCGGGCGAAATTTATATTCTCCGCGAGAAAACCGTAACCAGGATGGATCGCCTCAACGTCGGCGACCTCGGCGGCGCTTATAATGGCAGGAATATTGAGGTAACTCTGGGCCGGATTCGCCGGGCCTATGCATATCGCTTCGTCGGCGAGCTGCAGATACGGCGCATCCTTGTCGGCCTCGGAATAAATCGCCACAGCTTCTATTCCAAGCTCATGACACGAACGAATGATACGCAGCGCTATTTCGCCGCGATTCGCTATCAGGATTTTCGAGAACATAAAATTAAACCCCAATAATATCAGTCAACTTTTGGCCTGCTGCACCGGCCCGGGATTATCAATCCGGCTTGACTTTGAAAAGCACCTGGCCGTATTCGACGGCCTGGCCGTTGCTCACCAGCACCTTCGCGATCGTACCGCTGGTCTCAGCTTTTATCTCGTTCATCACCTTCATCGCTTCGATTATGCACACAACCGTTTGCGGCTCGACTTTCGAGTCCACTTCGACGTAAGGCTCCGAGTCCGGACTCGCAGTCGCATAGAATGTGCCGACGATAGGTGATTTGATATCCACGAGATTGTCATCGGCCGCAGGCCCCCGGGCCTCGACTGCCGAACCAACCGGCACCTGGTTAACCGCCGGCGCAGCGGCACTGACCATCGGCATCGCTGTTATTGCCGCCGGCTGATCCTGCGCTCGCTTGAGCAAAATTTTCTCGCTGCCGTGGGCGATCTCCACTTCGACGAGATCGTGCTCTTTCATTATCTCAATGATTTGCTTTATTTTCTGCAAATCGTTGTCTTTTTGTGACATTTTTCCGCTTCCTTTCGTGTTAAATGCTCCTTTCAAAGCCCTATGAGTATATCCCGAAAAGCGGGTTTTGCAAATAATTTCTGGCCCAATTTGATGATGGCAGATTCCCCATTTTAACAATCTGACTGAGGGATTTCTCTTTCCGCCCGGAAAACAGAACTTGTCGACTATAATATTTCAAACCCGACGGCGGTGACATCGTCAATTTCCGATGGTTTTATCTTCTGGTTCTGTGCAAGCATATTGAATTTGTCCAGCATTTCCGTAATCGGCAGATTCTTGAGCGGAGCGAAGCATTCGGCAAAATGGAAATGATTTTCCTCATCCAGGGTCCCTATGAAAGGCTCGGCACCGTCAGAATACATTAGCAGCCTGTCCCCCGGCTGGAGCTGGATGGTCTGCTGCATAAACTCGGCCTGCTCGAAGATACCCAGCAGCGAACCTCTGACTTGGATGGGTTCGGGTTCCTTCGACTTCCTCAGGATAAGCGGATACGGATGGCCCGCACGCGCGCAGGTGAGCTGTAGAGTCTTGGCATTGAGCAAACAGTAACAGCACGTCGCGAACTGATAGCCCGAGAGCTTTTGCCCGGTCATTCGACGATTCAGATTCTGCATAACTTCCACGGGACTGAATATTCGATAATTGTCTTCCGTGGACTCCCTCATGATCAGCGCCTGTTTTATAAAAATAGTTAAAAGCGCCGCAGGCATTGAATGGCCCACAGCGTCGACGATATAAAACGCTACGTGCTGCTCGTCCAGCCGGACTATATCGTAAAGGTCGCCGGAAACCCATTCGGCCGGCAGAAATGTCGTCCCCCATCGCAGGTTTTTGCAATCCGGCATCTTCGAAGGCAGAAAATCCCGCTGAACCAGCCCCGCCAGACGAAGCTGCTCGGCAAGCGTTCCGACGATCGACTCAGCCGCCTGAAGCTGCTCGGCGAGCTTATTGCCATGGAAAATCTGCTCGGGCGGACCGGCCGGCCTGACGATAAGCCCCGGGCTCTTCTTACGGTAAGCAAGGTTAGCACTGATCCGAGTCCACAGTTCGTCTACCGATATGGACTCTATCGTTCTGGCCATCGAGAAACTCGCCTTCGAAGGCGTCAGGGCAAAGCTTTTCACCGGCAGGTTCACATTGCCGCTAAGCAGGATCGTACCGACTTTGCCGGCCTCGAGCGCCTCGATTATATACGCGAGTTTCTGATGCTGCCCGATATCGAGGATCATCGTATCGATAACCACCGTTCCCACCAGGTTAAGCCGATCCCGTACTTGCGCAAATTCATCGATCGAAAGAGTGGCAAAAGAGAGCTTTTGCTGCTTAAAAAGCTTCTTTATCTCCGGCGGTACCTGACCAGTGTTGGTCAGATAGAGCACATCGGTGAACTCTGTCAGTACTTCAACAGTGTCTATAGTCGCTGTATTTGGCATTTACGTGCCTTTTCCTGCTATTTTATAGGACCCTGCGGCCATACCATCAGCCGCAGAACCGATGTAGGTAATTTCGGCTTCTAAGGCCCCCTACTTTGTATTTTTTTTCAGTTTTTTGCCCCGCCAAATACGAAAAATCTAAAAGTGGCGATTTTCAATATCACCTGCACTTGAAGCCAAAAAAATTTTATAATTATTCAAATTTTTCTTGCAATTAGTAAGTTATGATTTAATAATATTAAAAAATCGTTATAAATTGTTAATTTTTCGAAAATATCCGAGGAGCCTATGAAAATCCTGCCCACAGTCTGCCCGGCCTGTAAAGATCAGTTAAAGGTAAAAAGCCTCATCTGCGAGCAGTGCGATACCCAAATTCAAGGCCAATATGAACTGCCCCCATTGGCCGGCTTATGTCCTGATGACCAGGCCTTCATTCTCGATTTTCTAAAGGCGAGCGGCTCACTGAAAGAAATGGCGAAATTACTCGGCCTAAGTTACCCCACAGTTCGCAACCGCCTCGATGAAATAATAGAACGCGTCAAAATCGCGGAAAATCCTGAAAATAACAAAGAGGAAAATTATGACTGAATATTCAGATAACCTTACCGCCAAACCCGGCTTCTCTTTAGGCCAATGGCTTTTCAATCCTTTCAAAATCCTGGCCGGCCCCAAAGCCCTGATTTTAGGTGTGGCGATTATATTGATAACCGCATTTCTCGGCTCGCTCAGCAATACGCACTTCGACGGCGTGCTCGACGTCCATACCGGCCTGAAGGCACCCGCCTGGCTGTTCTTCGCCGAGAGCCTGACCAACTGGCTGTGTATGGTTTTGCTTCTGGTTCTTTCGGCCCTGATCGTCTCGCGGTCGAAGTGGCGATTTGTCGATATCGCGGGAACCCAGGCCATCTCCCGCTGGCCGACATTGATAACCGCCCTCGTAATGCTGCCCGAAGCGAACCGCAGATTCGGCGAGTATCTTATGTCACAAATTGGCCAAAGCAGTGAGGCGGTGACACTTAATCCCGCGGATGCGGTTATCTTCTTCACTGCCGCGATAATTACTGTTGTAATGATAATCTGGATGGTCGCCCTGATGTACAAAGCCTACGCCGTCTCCTGCAATGTCAAAGGCGCAAAAGCAATCACAACATTCATCATAAGCCTGATCTTAGCTGAAACAGCCTCCAAACTGATCATCATCGCCCTGCTCACCGCAGCCCTCGGTCCGAATGTTGTTATGGGCAATTTAATGCCCGAATCTGCCCGGGTTCCTGCTGTAGTCGGTGAATTCGAAAACGATCCTCAGCTAATTGGAACCTGGCAAAGTGTGGATTTCGTCAGTGATGTTAATGATTTCCAAGCCGGGACGAAAGTGTGGACAGGCTCGCTTTTTCTGAAAAAACTTACTTTCAAAGAAAACGGCCGGACTTCAACATCCTGTGTATGGACTAAGGATTGGATATACACCGCTGACGGAAAAACAAAAGCTCAGTATCATATAAAATCCCTTGAGGGTGATATGTACCTCTTTTACCCCTGGCTGAGCGGAGATGTCACCATCCGCAAAATGAAACCCGCATACTATGTCTTAAAAAAAGCCTCCAAATAAAGTTGGAACAAATAGTGATGAATTCTAACACTTGTTCTAAAAACAATCGCGAAAAAGATAAGGATCCGAATGTTAGGGTCTTCTCTACTTCCTGGGATAAAGGGATGTGGATACTCAACTCAATCCTTATAGCACTTTTGGGCGGGATAACAATAACGCTATTTGTTGCGGGTCTTTTTGGGTTACGGGAAAATTTCTTTTGCGCGATGATTGTCATTGTGGCTTCACCGCTGCCGATAGTTATTTTGATTATCGGCGCCGCCTTTGCCCCTCGGCAATATCAAATAACCGGTGATAGTATTCTGGTTAACCGATTTTTCTCGAAAGACATAAAAATACCACTCTCCGAGATTTATTCGATCGAGCTGGTAAGCTACAAATACGCTTTCAAGAAGTCAGTTCGCATTGCAGGCTCAGGAGGCGGCTTCGGTATTTATGGCCACTTTACTTCGCAGAATTTGAAGAATTTCAAAGCGTATATGACCCGAAGAGATAAACTTGTCCTGATAAGAACGCCGGACAAACCCTTCGTGCTCACCCCAGATGACCCCGAAGGTTTCATCTCTGCTGTCCAACAGAAAGGTAGAGTTTGATGCCAAAATGCGCATGGTGTAATAAACAAAGTAACCAGCTCAAGGAAGTTTTCATTCTGAGCACGAATCTTTCTGCTGTCAAACGACGTGAGATTTCATTTTTTGTCTGCCCCGAGCATGAGCCAAAGTTGCGCAAGTTCTATGACCGAGTGAGGCGCTATGCCCTGCTGTTTCTCAGCCTTATTGCAATATGTTTAATTGGTTTGATAACATCAACTATTTGCTCGGACAACTTTTGGGCGGGATATTTATTCATACTGAGCTTTGCGTCTTTAGGATTAGTGTTAATTCTTTTTCCATTTTGTACACCGGAAACCATATCCATGGTGGGAGTGGCAAAATCTATTACACTGGTGAGAATTATTGGCGGAGTGATTTTTGCCTTGGGGATAATCGGGCTTGCTCTGGCCCTGTTGCATGGGTGATTATCCGGGAAGGCATCTGTTCAAACATCAAATTCAGCGATGATGGGGGTGTGGTCGCTTGGCTTTTCAGCCGTCCGCGGTT